>JACQJO010000067.1 GCA_016205025.1 Elusimicrobiota bacterium | reverse complement strand
TTCATGTTCCCTCCCTAGTCCTACGTCTTAGCAAAGAATTGTAGAACTAGCGGAGGGACTTTTTTGTGCAGAGGAGAAGGAGCTGGATTCCGGCTTGCGCCGGAATGATGATCTAAAATAAATTTTTCCCTAATGTCCAGGGTGGGCCCTATTGACCTGGGCTTACATAGAATTTAGTATATGGGCAATAATGGTTCACTGGAACCATTAAAAGTCTGCTATTAGGGAGGGATAAGAATGAAGAAATTAACGACATTGGGCATTCTGCTTCTGGGAAGCGGAATGGCCGCGGCGATGCCGCTTCAAATCGCGGGCAAACCCGGGTTTGCCATACCCCAGGGATCAACCTTCAAAGATAATTATGACAGCCAATTTCAGCTGGCCGTAGCTATCGAAGGAGCGACGGAAAGCTGGGTTAAACCCATTATGGAATTGGGTTACAACGCGGGTCATGATCCGGAAGACATAACCACCGCGGGGGTAAAAACCCAAAAGGATGGCGGTGAATTAAGCATCACCTATCTGACACCGGGCGTGAAACTTGTTAAGGAGACCCAGGTGGGCAGTTGGAAGGTGGAGCCTTTTGCTCTTGGCGGCTTGGGACTATTCCAGGGACATACCTCTTCCTTTAAGACAAAAACCAACGGAGTGGAAACAGGCACAACCGCTTCTGATTCAAACGGCGGATGGGCTGTTAACCTTGGCGTGGGCGTGGGCGTTAAACCGACGACGCAGTTTACCGTCGCGTTTGATCTTCGTTACCAAGTGTTTGCCGATAAACTGGCTTTAACGAAAGTCAGCGATGGCACCACGAAGAGGGAAAATCCGGTCTTCTTAACGCCGGGCGTTCTGTTAAGCTACAAGTTCTAGCTACTTAAAGAACTTACGCTCCCCCTTGTCTGGCCCCGATCAAATCGGGGACGGAGCAAGGGGGAGTTTTTGTTTTAAAGGGTAAAATAAACTCATTGTGCCAGCTCCAGCCTACAAACCGCAGGAAATAGAGTCCAAGTGGCAGGAAAGATGGGACCGGGCGGGTGTATTCAAAACGCGCCATCAGGGAGGCGGCTCAAAGTTTTACGTTCTGGACATGTTCCCTTACCCTTCGGCGGCGGGGCTGCACGTAGGCCATCCCGAAGGCTACACCGCGACCGACATCATCGCGCGCATGAAGCGCATGCAGGGCTTGCGGGTGCTCCATCCCATGGGTTGGGACGCCTTCGGGCTTCCGACCGAAAATTACGCCATCGCCACCGGCATTCATCCGGCCAAGGTGACCGAAGATTGCGTGCGCAACTTCAAACGCCAAATCAAATCATTAGGTTTTTCTTATGACTGGGATTTGGAGATCAACACCACCGACCCCAGATATTACCGGTGGACTCAATGGATTTTTCTTCAGATTTTCAAAAAAGGGTTGGCTTATGAAGCCGTCGTGCCCATTAATTTTTGCCCATCCTGCAAAACCGGATTGGCCAACGAAGAGGTGTATAAAGGCTGTTGCGAGCGCTGCGGCAATCCGGTTGAAAAAAGGGACATCCGTCAATGGATGCTGAAAATCACGGCATACGCCGACCGCCTGCTGGAAGATCTCAAGGAATTGGACTGGCCGGAATCAACGCTGGCGATGCAGAGAAACTGGATCGGCCGTTCCGAAGGGGCCGAGGTTGATTTCGCCGTTCATGAACCGGTTGCCGCCAGGGGCCATGTTATCCGCATTTTTACCACCCGGCCGGACACTTTATTCGGCGCCACTTACATGGTTTTGGCCCCGGAACATCCGTTAGTTGAAAAGTTGGCCGCGCCGGATCAACTGCAAGCCGTGCGGTCCTATTGCAAGGCGGCCGCGGCTAAAACGGAGATTGAGAGAACCGAAGAGGGCTGCAAAAAAACAGGCGTTTTTACCGGCGGTTATGCGGTCAACCCCGTTAATAAAGAGCGAATCCCGATTTGGGTGGCGGATTATGTGCTGATGGGTTACGGAACCGGAGCCATTATGGCGGTTCCGGCTCATGATCAGAGGGACTGGGAATTCGCCAAAGCCTACGGCCTGGAGATCAGACAAGTGGTGGCATCTGCCGGTGAAAGCGTTAAAGATGGAGCTTTCGTAGGCGATGGCAAGGCTGTTAATTCGGGCGATTTCACGGGGATTTCTACGGCTAAATTTAAAACCAAGATTACTCGTTGGCTTGAAGAAAAAAAGATGGGGAAACGCTCCGTTGTTTATAAACTTCGGGATTGGGTTTTTTCGCGTCAGCGGTATTGGGGCGAGCCCATCCCTATTATTCATTGCAAGGGAAAATGCGCCAAAGCGGTGCCGGTGCCGGAAGATCAACTGCCGGTAACCTTGCCGGACGTTGATAAATACCAGCCGACCGGAACCGGAGATTCGCCTTTGGTCTGGTTAAGAGATTGGGTTCAAACCAAGTGCCCTGCCTGCGGCGGGCCGGGCGAGCGCGAAACCAACACCATGCCGCAATGGGCGGGATCGTGCTGGTATTACCTGCGCTTCATTGATCCCAAGAATGACAATGAGCCATGGTCAAAATCGCTGGAGAAACTATGGGCTCCCGTGGATCTTTACGTGGGGGGATCGGAGCACGCGGTTTTGCATCTTCTTTACGCGCGGTTCTGGCATAAAGCGCTTTATGACGCCGGCTGGGTTTCGACCAAGGAACCGTTTCTGAAACTTCGACATCAGGGCATGATTCTTTCTTACAGTTTCCAAGACGCTCAAGGAGCTTATCACGGCTACGATGAAATCAATTTTTCCAAGGAACCGCCTTCGCTCGGCCAGACGGGCGCGGCTTTGCAAAAGAAGATCGAGAAGATGTCCAAATCCAAAAAAAACGTGGTTAACCCCGATCAGATCATCCGCGATTGGGGCGCGGACACCATGCGGCTCTATGAGATGTTTATGGGGGAATTCGAGCTTTCCAAACCCTGGGATATGACGCAGATCGAGGGCGTGCATAGGTTTTTGCTAAGGGCGTGGAGATTGATAGCAGGGGCGAGGGGTGAGGGGCGAGGGGTGAAGCCAAAAATTGATAATACAAGGATCCAGCATAAGACGATTAAGTTAGTAACGCAGCGTATTGAAGAATTCAAATTCAACACCGCTATTTCGGCTTTGATGCAGTATGTCAATGAACTTATAGCCAGGGGGGTGGATCGAGAAGATTTGGAGGTTTTGATTAAACTTTTATCGCCCTTCGCGCCGCACGTGGCGGAGGAGTGCTGGGAAATTTTGGGCAACAAGCCCTTTGTTTCTGTGGCGCCATGGCCGGTCTACGAGGAGGCTTTGACCCGTGAGGATAAAATCAGTCTTCCGGTCCAGATCAACGGCAAACTGCGCGCCAGCCTGGAAATTGCGCCGGATCACGTTGACCAAGAAAAAGTGATTGCCTTGGCCAAGGCCGACTCCCAGGTTTCAAGGCACCTCGAAAATGCCAAAATTATCAAAGTGATCTACGTGCCCCGTAAAATTCTTAATTTTGTCGTCAAGGATATTTAATGAATAAAAGATTTTCCTTTCCCTCTGTCGCCTTTGTGGCCTTTTTCGCCTCTTTTGCCTTCTTGACGAGCTGCGCTCAGTCCGACGTTGTTTACCGGCCTTCACCGCAAATTTTGCCTTCTCACATCAGAAAAATCGCCATCCGCCCTTTTGTCAATAAAACCCAGCAGTTCGCCTTGGAAGACAAATTGATGATCAGCGTTACCAACCGTTTTTTGACGGATGGAACCTACAAAATGACCTCACTTGACGATGCTGACGGGATTGTATCCGGAGAAATCGCCCGGTATATTCATATCCCCATCGCCTATGACGCCAATCTGGTGGCGACCCAATATAAATTAGACGTTGTCACCCACATTCGGTTTGTGGACAAAACGACGAACGAGATTTTGTGGGAAGAAACAAACTTGGTGGGCACGATCGCTTATCCAACGAGCAGTCTTCCGGGCGGCATGACGGAGGAGCAGGCGCGGGAAATCGTTTGGGAACAGTTGGCTAAGGATATCCATAAAAGAACGATTAAGGGTTTTGGTTCGGTTACGGGGGAGTCCAAGCGTAAAATCTCCCCGTCCGTTCCCTCGTCAACTCCGGCCACGACCGAAGAGAAGTATAAACCTTAGTCAGTAACGGGCGCCAACGCGATGAAACTTGCCTTTAAAGAGTTCTTCGTTAAGATTAACGAGCTGAACCTTCCTATTTTCTTTTTTACCGGTCCGGAGGCCTATCTTAAACTGCGCGCCAAGGAAAGAATTTTGGCCAGAAGCGATCTGGCGGGCTATTCCAAAACCCATCTTGACGGCCCAGGACTCGACGTGGGGCTTCTTTGGGACGCTTTAAGCTCTCCTCAACTGTTCACGCGCGGTGAAATTATCATCATCGAAAGGGCCGACCGCATCGGCGCTCCCGCCAAGAGATCTTTGCTGGAAATCCTGGAGAATTGGCAGGAAGGCAATACTGCTTCAAAAGTGATTATTTTTATTTCACAAGATGACAGGATCGATGCCGCCGACCCCCTGGAGGGGCATTTGATGACCAGCCCCAAGGCCTACCACGTTTTTTTCCCTGTTTTAACGGAGAATGAGGTCGTTTCTTGGGCCAAGGGAGAGTTCAAGCGCCGCGGGCTCGCGGTTTCGAGCGAAATTATGGAGCGCGCCGCGGGCGCTTTTTCCAATGATATTTACAACTGGATTAATATGATTCGCGCTCTTGAGCTTTGCGCTGGTCCGGCCGGAGAGGTCAAGTTGGAAGACGCTCGGGAATTTTTAGGCAGTTTTTCGTTTCAGGAGGAGCGGATCTTGGGTGATTTCCAGCGCCTTGCCCTAGAGGCGTTGGCCCTTAAAAAAACAGAAGAGGAGCTGTTTGGACGGATGACCGCGGCCATGGAACGGCTTTTAGGCGCCAGCCCGGAATCGGATCAGACGTGCGTTCTTCGGGCGCTGCGTGTATTCGCCGATCTTGTTTATGAATTGGGGGTGGCCAAAAGCGGCGTCTATTCCAGTTTTCGAAAGCGTTTTCCCGAGGTTTATTATCAGCTTCAAAAGGCCGCGCCATTATTGAGCTGGCCGGATATTAAGGGCTTTTACGCCGCCTTGATCGAAGCCGAGCGAAATATAAAAACAGGGAGGCTTGAAGCTCGTTCGGCGTTTCAGGAATTTACGGCCGTTTCCGCGCGCCAGATGGCCGGCCGTTCAGGAAGAAATCTTGGGGGAGGCCCCGGAACCGGCCTTGGGAGCCGCGCCAGTGCCGTTGGCCATGCGGGCCAAGTATGATTTTCTGCGGGCGGCGGTGCGCCAATGCAAAAGGCCGGTTTTGACGGCCTTGTCTATCTTGGACGAAAATTCGCTCAAACTTGTAATGATTTTCGGCTTATCTTTCGCGGTTGAGGCGCCGACAGCCGTTTTAAAGATTGCTTTGATTTGTTCTTTCTTAAAATAGTTTTGGCGGCGTCTTTTCAGGGCTTGCCTGGCAGTTTTAATGGCACCGGTGTGACGTCCTGTCTTTTTAATCTTAGCCACGTTATGATTATATAAGATTAGGCTGGCTCCGTTAGATTATGGCTTTTGGGGAAACCGCATATTCGGACACGCGGCCGTAGCACCGGCCGCCGAGGTTCCTCGGCGGTGCATGCACAAGTCCGCCTCGGAATGGTCCGAATATGCGGTTTCCCCAAAAGCCATGCTTTGACAATTGAACGGAGCTAATGAGAATGGATTCAAAATTTTCCCGTTTTTTCAGCGCCACCCTTATTTCCCGCGTTTTTGGCTATCTGCGCGATCTTTGCATAGCGCATTTTGTGGGCGGCGGCGCTTTGGCGGACATTTATTTCGCCAGTTTCCGGCTGGCCAATCTCCTGCGGGGCTTAGTGGGGGAAGGAGGGCTTTATGCCGCCTACACCCCTGTCTATTCCCCGATCCTGGCCAAGGATAAATACGACGCCGGCCGGTTCGCTTACGCTTATATCGCGAGATTGGCGTTGGTTTTGGCGGTGGCCATTGGGCTGGGCATTGAGTTTGCCGGACCGCTGACCCGTCTTCTTTTGTGGGGGTTTACCGACGATCCGCAGAAAATCGCTTTGGCGGCGAGATTAACCGCGATTCTTCTTCCCTTTCTTTTGTTTATTACCCTGGCGGCCTGGGCGCAGGCGACCATTCAGGCCGGTGGAAAATTTTTTTGGTCCGGACTCTCCCCTATTTTTTTGTCCGCGGCAATCATTATTTACCTTCTACTGTCTTCGATCAACCGCTATGGCCCGTCTTCATCGTTGATCATTGGACTGGCTTGGGCCACCACGGCGGGGGGATTTCTTCAGTTCGCGGCGCTTATCCCGCAGTTAATTCCATCGGTCGGATACCCCACGATTCCAAAGATGACCCGAAGCCATCCTCAACTAAAGGGTTCTTTTGTCTTATTTTTGCCTTATGTTTTTACTTTCGGTTTTGACCAAATCAACGCTTTGGTTGGCACGTTCTTCGGCAGTTTTGCCGAATCCGGAACCATCGCGGCGCTTTATAATTCCAGCCGGTTAATTCAGCTTCCCTTGGGATTGATCGGGGTGGGCTCTTTGGTCACCGCCCTGCCGGATTTATCCCGGCAGGCGAGCGCGGGGGACAGCTCGCAAATTTCCGGACTTATCAGAAATCAAATGAAGCGCGTTTTGACGTTTCAACTGCCCATCCTCGCCTTCTTTCTTCTTTTCGCTCCCTTTATCATCCGCCTTCTCTATTTTCATGGAGAATTCAGCTGGGCCGCGTTTCATCTGACCCAAAAACTTTTAAGGATCACGGCGCCAAGTCTTCTATTTTTTTCTTTGCAGAAAGTGTACCTATCCCTTTTCTACGCCCATCAAGACACCAAAAGCTTGATATGGGCGAGCTTCGCGCAGTTGGCCGCCAATATCTTGATCTGTGCGGTGGCAGTTAGGTTTTGGGGAGCGGCGGGCATCGGACTGGCCGCGACTGTCAGCAGTTTGTTAGGTTTGGCGATCATGTCCTATCTGGCGAAAAAGAAGCAGTGGCTGGCCTCTTGGCTCCCCTAGCCGCTAACGTTACATGAGCTCATTTTCCGTTAACACGGTGCTGGTGCAGGCTTACCAATCCCTGCCCTCGGGGCCAGGCGTTTATTTAATGCGGGAGGCGGCAGGGCGGATTATTTACATTGGGAAAGCCAAAAATCTCAAGAAACGCGTTTCTTCTTATTTTCAAAAAACCGACGTCGGCCCTAAAATCCAGGCGCTTTTAAGTGTTGTCCGCCACATTGATTACACCCCCTGCCAAAGCGAGCGCGAGGCCTTGGTTTTGGAGGAAGCTTGGATCAAAAAATTTCAACCCGTTTTTAACGCCATGTGGAAGGATGACAAATCCTATCCTTATGCGGTGGTGACTATGGGAGAGGATTTTCCGAGGTTGTACCTTGCCCGGAAAAAACAGATTCCGCCAGGGGCCCTGATTTTTGGTCCCTACCCCAATGTCAGCCGGATCAAGGGTTTGATCCGCGCGCTTTTCCGGTCCGGACGCATTGCGCTTAGGCCGTGCCGTTGGGATTTTTCCCAGAGCAAGCCCTTGGATCCCAAGAAGATTAATTCCTGTCTTTACTACCACACCGGGCAATGCCCGGCGCCCTGCGCCGGCAAAATTAACCTGCGGGATTACCGGAAAATCGCCCAAAAAGCGGTCAGGCTTTTTGGGGGCAACCGTCCGAGGCTCTTGGCCGGTTTGCGCCGTGAAATGAAAGCATCGGCCAAGAAGTTACGGTTTGAGGCCGCCCAAAAGATAAAAAATGAGATAGAGGCGATGGAGCATATTCAGGAAAAAGTGATGGTCAGCGAGGTTACGGCCGCGGAATTAGGAGGGCTTTATAACCCCGAGCGAGCGATCCGACGGCTGGCCGAGGTGCTGGGCCTGGATAAAAAACCTCGGCATATCGAAGGTTTTGACAACTCCAATCTTTTTGGAACGAACGCGGTGGCCAGTTCCGTTTGTTTTTTAGAGGGAAAACCCAACAAGGATCATTACCGCCATTACCGCATTAAAATGGCGGCCGGCATTGATGATTTCGCCATGATGCGGGAAGTCGTGGGGCGGCGTTTGATGAGACTTGTGACTGACAAGGAAGAACTCCCCGGTTTATTATTGATAGATGGCGGCCCTGGGCAGCTTTCCGCCGCCAGAAAAGCGATGGATAGTGCCTGGCTTTTTCGCGCAGCGAAAGTGCCAGGCACTATCCCGAGCACCGTGCCTGCTTTAGTTTCTCTGGCCAAACGTGAAGAAATTCTTTATCTGGATCGGGACAGTGGGGCTAAGCCCCAAAAAATTCGTCTTCCCAAATCCGATGAAGCCTTAAAACTCTGCATGTGGATACGCGATGAGGCCCACCGCTTCGCCATCACCTACCACCGCAAACGCCGTAGCGGTGGGGTCGCCCCGCCTTAAAGCGGGGCGACCCCTAAGATTTCTTAGTTACCGAAACGGGGGTTGACGATGTTATTGAAAATGGAGCCGAACGTGAATCGAACGCCTGCGTTCGCGCCGTAATAAAAAGAGGTGGGGAGTTCTCTGCGGCCCAAAAGGATGTCCTCGTCTGACAAGCTGGATTTAGGTAAATTAATCTGGTCTTTAACTAACGAAGCGTTGGCTTCTAAAGTCAGTTGAAGTTTTTTGGCGACGTTTAGGGCCAATTTTGAGGAGAAATTAAGCCGCGCCTTGGATAAATCGTGCCAGTATTGGGAACCTTTCAGGAAAAATTCCACGTTGCCCCACTTGTCTTTGAGTTTCAGCGTCGAGGACAACGAATGCTGAAGGGTTGTCTGCCGCGTTTTGCCCTCTACCGTTTCTTCATGATAGCGGATCGGTGAAATTCCCGCCTTGTAGAGAAAGCGGAATTCCTTTTTAGTGGATTCTTTGTAAGGAAAAACATTGTACTCAACGGCCGGCATTAAGCTGTAGGCCAGTCGCGTGTTATTTTTTCGCGAAGAATACAGGTCGGCCCAGCCTCCGGCGGACCAGTGACTATCCACGCTGGCGACAACTAGGCCGGACCAGCCGTATTGGTTGTCCGATTTGGACACCGTTCTTTCCGCGATCTCATAACTGCTTCCTTGCCGGATGGCGTAAGCGGAAAATCCTGCCTTGAGTTCCTCGGTCACTCGATTGGCCGCGGCTGTGCCGTAGAGGAATCCACTTTTTGTGGTTTCTTCGGCGTTGAAATAGCCGTTTAATTCCGTTGCAAAAGCCCAGTTGTTCCACTTATCTTTTTCCGGCGGAAGTTTGGCGGCGTCGTTAAGTTTGACGTCGAGCTTTAGGCTGTCCTTAATGGGCGATTGGCCCACATAGCAGAGCAGTCCTAGGTTAAGGTGCTGCACGTCCCTTTTGCGCAGTTCATCCCCAGTGTCCAGGGGCTTGGACGCGTAGCTTAGGGCCTCATTTTTTCCGGCGAACTTATTCTGGCCGATGAATTGAAAAGTGTATTTTTTGCCGCCGCCGCCAGTGGGCTCATCCAACAAAAGAACGTGGATGTCTGCATCCTGCCTTTCTCGCACAAAGTTAACGTATTTGATTTCGGTTTTGATGTAGTTTTTGTCGCAGGAAGCGCGGCAATCCAGGAAGACTCTAGGCGCGTCTTTAATGGAAGCTGGGGGTTCCTCTTGGGCGTGGGCGAGCAGAACAGAAAGATACAGTAAAACGAGCTTCATTGTGGTCTAAAATCGTAACTGCTCACGTCACCCCGACGAAAGTCGGGGTCCAGGTCTAGATTCCGGCTTGCGCCGGAATGATGTTATGAAAGCGCCGCACCCTCGTTACAAAGTTAGTACTTTGTACGGGACTTTTAGAGCAAGAGGACTTGCTCATAAGGAGGTGCGGCATATGCAGTATATCGCATTCGATTCTCACAAGAGGTATACGTT
>JACQJO010000066.1 GCA_016205025.1 Elusimicrobiota bacterium | reverse complement strand
CTGGTCGCTCCCCCTCCCAATTGAGCTCCGGGGATGATGCCTATGACGCGGCTGCCGGAGAGAGCGCCCAGGGTCTCGGTGTCGAGATCGATGGTGGGACCCAGTTTAGTCACGGAAGAGGGATTGATCAAAGCGTTGGGGATCAAAGCGGAACTGTCCAACAGAAGGAGGCGGTCCGCTTGATTAAAGACGTTGCCCTGTTTGGTAATGGATGAGGTGTCCAAGGCAGAGGAGGCCAGGGAAGTGAGTCCCGCTCCTGAACCGATGAAACCTCCGTAAGAGGTAAACGTCCCTTGGGCGGAGCCGGAGGTGACGTAAAACGAGGCTCCGGCCTGCAAAGTATTTCCGGCTTGGATGTAGTTAGTGGCCCCTTCGGGAAGGGGAAGGCTGGAAGCGCCGCCATCATCACTGCCGCAGATCAAATTCCCTTGCGCGTCCGTTTCTATAGCGGTGCAACTGGAGAGATTGCTGACGCGAAGTCCCGCCCCCGATCCCCGGATGGTGACGGAACCGTTCAAGACTTCCAACATGGAACTGGGCAAGGTGGTGCCAAGGCCGATCCTGCCCAAAGTGAAAATATTTCCCGCTGTTTGATAAATGTGCGTGCTGACCACCAACGCGCCGAAATTCGAAGAAAGGGCGTTCGGAGAAGCGGTGATGGAGGAAATTTTCAAAGCGCCCGCCAGCTCATCCGTTCCTCCCAATTCATGCGTCGAGGCGTGAGCCCCGGCCGCTCCAGCCGCGCTGGTCCAGCCGGAACCGCTCCAAAATTTCAGATTACCGGCGGATGTATCAAACCAAAGATCGCCAACCGATGGCGAGGATGGCGCCGACGCGGCGGTGGTATATTTTTTGCCCGAATGAAGGAGGGCGTTGATGCCGAAAGGAGTGGCGGAGAGCTCTTCGCGGGGAGACAAGATGGCGCCTTCCACCTGCAGTTCCAAAAACGGCGCTCCCTCCCAATCAACGCCGCTGGGCTCCAAAATCACACGGAAAAGGCCGCCGGTAACGCTCACGGACATCGCGGCGCTGGTCCAGGAAGCGGAGGAACTGGTTGAAGACGGGTAAATTCTGAAAATTATATTTTTGGTTCCAGTGACAGGCAGGCCGTTTTCTCGCAACTGCCCCTGATAGGTGATGCGCTGGGAAGCGGCCCAGAGAGAAAAGGTGAACAAGGTTAATAAGGCAAACAAAGTGAACAAGGTTCGTGAAAAAAATACGTTAAGATACCGGCCCTTGTTCACGTTGTTCACCTTGTTTGCCTCTGTCACCTTCTTCATCTAATGACCATCAACTTTCCGAATTTTCGGTTCGAGCCCGACTCAACGACCCAGATGTAAACGCCGCTGACCACGTCTTGCCCGCTTTCCGTTTTGACATCCCATTTGTATTTGGGCGGGAAAAGACCGACTGGAATATTGATCGTGCGAACCAATTCGCCCGCAACGTCAAAAATTTTGATTGACCCCTCGGAGGGAAGATTGGTGAATGTGATGCCGCCGGCCAACGTTCCATACCGGGCGGGATCATCGAAATTGGGCCGCCAGGGCACGGGGAACGCGTAAACAAAATTAACCTGCGTGCTGGCTGTTCCAAAAAGAGTGTAGACGCTGAAATGACTCACCGGAAACTCAACGGCGGTGCTTAACGAGCCGGGATTGGTTCCGGCCAGGCGCACCCAAAGAGCGCTCGTTTCATCTAAAATCCAAGGGCTTAACTCATTGATGCGGACAGGAGGATTTGATCCGTCAACAATTCCGTCGCCATTGGTGTCGTTATAAACCAAAGTCATCAACGCGGGTTTGCTTAAGCTCTGCGAAAACAGGGCGCCGTCTTCGGTAAGCATGCTGATTTCAAGCAAACTGATGGGGGATTGAACGTAAGGGCCGTTAATGCTTCTTAATTTTTGCGTGGCTTCATTAAGCAGGGATGGGCTGACAAAAAGAGGCGTCTGTTCCAGCATCGGTTCGTAATCAATGGGCATGGAATTGCTCGGGAGCGTAACCTGCCCCAATGAAGAGGGAAAAATAATCGTGTTCGCCCGCGTGTGATCGTAAAGAAGAGGACGGCTGAAGTAGCCTTCGTAAACTCTGAATCCGGAAGTTGCCAACGGCTTCTCGGCGTCGCGGGCGGGAAAGAAACCCTGGCCGATGGAGGCGTTGGCCGTATAACTGGAGCCGGACATCTGGGGGTAACCCCCGCCGTCAACAACGCTGGACATCAAAGAGTAACCGCCGCCCGTGGCGATCTGGGCATAAAGATGGGGAAGGTTCAAAAGGGTCAAAAGGTTCAAAATAGTTTTTAAAAAAACCCTTAAACCTATCACTGTGCCAACCCCATCTCTTCAAGCTCCCGGCGCGCCGCGGAGGTGTCGATGCCGTTGGGAGCGTATTTCGCGATAATGCGCCGCAAAAGATTGGCGCGCTCCTCGCGCGAAATGCCCTGCGCTTTCTTTTTCAGATAAAAAGTCCAGGAAAGCCGGTAAGCGCCTTCCAAAACCTTTTGGAGGCGTTCTCTTTCGGCCCGCGACTGCAGCGTTTCCAAGGGCAGGGCGGCGCTTTTCATCACGCCGTCATGGATATCGTCCATTAAAGCCAAGGCTTCTCCGTTGCGTTGATCAAGCTTTAAAGCATCCTCGACATGTTCCATGGCCTCGCCATAGCTCTGTTGCGACAAGGCTTCTCTGGCTTTTTTCAAGGAATCGGCGATGTCCTCTTTGGCGAAAGACGACCCTTTGGGATTTTTGAACCGAACCGACACGCCGACGCGCTGCGAATCCCCCAAAATCCCGAAAGGCGCGAAGCTGTAGGCCAGCTCCCACGACTTCGCTTTGATGCCGACGCCGCCGCGCCAACCCGAACCCGCGTCCTGCTCGGTGCGAAATCCCGTTCGAAGCGCGATGAACCCGTTAACCCAATACTCGAAACCGAAACTGGTGAAGCCGGCGCCGTGCGTGGGAAAATTTTGATCCAGGCTGACATTGACGGGCTGGCCCGCGGTCAACACCCTAGCCGCGATGCCAACTTGATAAGAAGATGGCAGGGGGGCCTCCTCTTTGTCGAAGGTCAGACCGGAGCCGATATTTTTAGCCGCCACGCCCAACCGACTTTCCTGAATTCGGGAACCGTAATTTCTGGTGAGATTAATCAAAGCCCCGGCGTCGCCGGCAACGGTGGAAGCGCTGGCCGGGCCCAAATCTTCTTTGATCCATTTAACGGCCAGGCCAACGCTGACGCGGGAATGTACTTTCTGGCCGTAAGCCAACGCCAAAGCGAGATCGGACGCCGTGACTTCCTCGGCCGGAGCGCCCGCGGCGTTATAGCCCGCGATCGGTTCAACTGAAAGCCGGGTGACATAGCCGCCGAATGTTTTACCCGGAGACACGGGGTAAGCCAAATTAACGTGCTGTTGACTGATATCTTGGAACGACTTGTGGTGCATGAAGCTGGCAACGATATGGCGCATCTGGGACAAGCCGGCGGGATTCCAGTAGGCGGCATAAGCGTCATCCGCCACCGCCACATGGCTTTCGCCCATGGCGGTGGCCCTGGGCCCGGCGCCGATCTTCAAAAAGGCGGCTCCGGCCGTGCCCGGCTCTCCGGCCCAAGCGCAGGCCGTCCCCCATAAACTCAAGACGATAACGGTTCCTATTCTCCCCATAAATAGATAACCACCCCTTTCCCCTTTAGGAAAAAGGACCAAAATGGTTACCAGCTCCTAATAAATAAGGTAACAGGGAAACGGCCAATTTGCATGAAGATTTGGCGAAGATTGGGGGGCTCGGGTTATTTGGTCAAAATCAGTGTTTTCCAGTCGGTTTCGTGCCAGCCGAAAGGGCCGTACTTGTTTTCCCAAAAAAGAGCCGGGCCGCCGCCGATGCCCAGGATTCCGGCCAGGCCGGCATCCTGCCTTAGGAGGTTTTCGCCCTCCTTGGTTTCCATGCATTTCCTGACGGCTTGATTGGGTTTAAGGCAGGTGACCGCCAACTGGGGGTCATCGATATTCTGGTTGCGGCAGGTCAAATACGAAAAATATTCCGCCACCGCGGCTTTATGAAAAAGACAAGCCTGGCGGATGCTTTCCTGGATTTCGGGTTCCCCGCGCAAAGCGATCAACGGTCCGCCCTTCGAGCTTTCGCGCACGAGATAGTGCATGCTGAAAGTAAAATCACGCGCGCCGTCCGTGCCCGCGAACTCCAAAAATTCCGACTGCGCTTTAACCGTGAATGGCGAAAGGCTTTCCATGAAAATATCCAGATGGCGCGCCCGGCGCTCTCGATTGGCATGGATAGTCACCGCGTAGGTGTTCGGTCCGGGTTTAACGATATAGCCGCCGCCCGACTCCGCGTAAAAAGAGGCGTTCATTAAAGATTTAAACATCCAGTCTTGTTCCACTTTTTTGTCCAGGATGTAAAGCGGAAGTCCGCGCGCTTGATGCAGGCTGATTAATTTTTTACCCAAAGCCGAGGCGGCGTCAACTGTGCTGATCTTGGCGCCCGGATGGTACCGCCGCAAGGCTTCGGTCAGGGTCGGCTTGCAAATGGCGCAATTTTGATCCGTGATCACGGTGATGTCAAAAACATTGGGCGGTGGCGCGGTGTCGCCGCAACCGGCTGCGGCTTGCGCCGCGGCATCGGCGGGCCAAGCGGTGATCTCATCGCAGACCGTGGGAATTTTTTGGCCCTGCGCTTTAATCGCTTCGCAAATGGCCAAACCAAAAGAACGCTTGCCTCGGGCGCCCTGATAAGGTTTGCCCGCGATATCAATGGTGGGCGAACCCCGGGCGCCGCGCTTTTGATGAGCCTTCAGGTTATCGGCGTAGAGTTTCGCACCCTCGGCGCTCTCGGCGCACTTCTCGATAACCGCGGGATCCAATCCAGTTTGCCTGGCGGCGGGCCGCCAATCGGGGTCTCGATAATTTTTATTGCGCTCCAAGATGTAATCGCGGTATTTTCTGGGGTAATGCTTCATGACGCAAACCTGGCGGATATTCTCTTTAACCTCCGGCTCGCCATGAAGAGCGGTGAATCGCGGTTGGCCGCCCGAATCGTCGCGCCCGATGAAATGCAAATTAAGATCGGCGTATTTGTTTAAAAAATCAACGGCAGGAAACATCCCGTTTTCAGCTTGAACTCCAAACGGACACAAGCTCATGACATAGAGATCAACGGAGATTTTGCCGCTGTCCGATTGGGCCGCGCCGCGGATCGTGACACACGCGAGACCAGCGGTAAATAGAAGAACTCTGGCTTTGTTCACTTATATAGTATGCGCTATCTTCGGCTCATTGGCCAGCGATTTTCTACGGAGATTCAGAAGCGGTGATCGTCATCTGAAAATTTTGGACATAATCGGTAGTGGAACCTTCGGGCATGTACAAATTGAGCCAAAGCTTTCTAGTGTTGCCGATATCCACGTTGGCGGCGGTGCTGGAGCCGTCAATGGAAAAGATGGCGGATGTGGCGGTTTGATCGTTATATGTTAAGGAATCTTCCGGCCCAAATACTCCGGCTGCCGGCTGGGCCGCATGAACAGCGGCCCTTAAGTTGGCGTTATTAACTCCTGCCGAACTGGCGGCCAGTTTCCAGGGCGTATCCGCCGTCGCGGTTGTGGCCCGCATGCTGAATGTTTCCAACACATTGCCGTCATTGGTGATGACAAAAGCCGACGTAACCGAGGAAACGTCAAGAGCCAGCGACCCGAAATCATAGCTGGTTGGAGCGATCGCGATTGAAAGAATAGCGGATGGCGTCGTGGTGCTGACTTGATTGGATAGATAACCCTGATTGCCGTCGCTGTCCACCGCTTCAATCCTGACGTAGACGGTGGCATCCCGGGGAAGACTGGTCAGCGTTTTGCTTTCCGATCCTCCCGGAGCCAAAGGGCCCCAGGTCTGAATGTACGTGGTGGCGCCAAAAAATCCGAGTTGAGAGGTTACCGGATTAGTGTCCCACTTAACCACATATTTCGAAGCGGTCGATGTGTTGCCATCTGCTCCGGGGGCGGACCAGGTGAGCCTGACGCTTCCGGCATAAGGTCCGGCGGTAGCCGCCACATTATTGATGGTCCCCGGATAATAGTAGACGGTTAAGCCGCCCATGCGGTGCCTGAAGGAACTGGAGGCAACGGTGGTTATAGATATCTCCCCGATCGCGGAATCTTCCGTAAAAGAAGCGGATGTTTTTCTGGCTCCGCCGGCGTTGACAGCATTGCGCGTATCTTTGAAGCTGGCGGAGGATTTTTCCTGACCGGAATAAAGGGGAAAGATAGTAGATAGTAGATAGTAGATAGTAGATAGGAAAAAAAATAAGGAGGCTCGCCCTGCTAAGCGACTGTCTATTGCATCCTTTCCCATAAATACACTTTCCCCCTTCCAAAAAGGGCTACCTCCCCAAAAAGGATATTGTTTCAAGGAAAGGTTAACAGGAGTTCAAACGCGTTGCATGAAGATTTGGCGAATGAGTAATTAAATAGGGACAGACACTATTTATTTTCTAATAAATAGTGTCTGTCCCTATTTAATTAGACGAAGGGGGTTCGGCGGGGGGCGGGGGCAATTCGCGCGGTATGGGCGCGTTTTGCTCATCTCGCGTTGTCTGCGTGATTTCCGAAGCCAAAGCCAAACCGTCCCGGCCTCGAAATTTCACATGATAAAGCGCCCGGTCGGCCGCGGCGGTCAACGTTTCCAAATCTGCGCCATCTCCGGGATAAAAAGCGATGCCTAAGCTGGCGGTTAAATGAATAGGTTTAGGGGGATCGGCCGGATACACCAACTTGATGGCGCGAATCGCCTCTAAAATACGGCCCGCCACCAACAACGCGTCTTCCCTCTGCGTGTCTCCCAATAAAATCGCCACCTCGTCTCCGCCCCAGCGGGCCGCGAAATCGCTTTGGCGTATGACGGAGTTGACCGCCTGGCCCACGCCTCTGATGGCGGCGTCTCCCATCTGATGACCGAAGACATCGTTGATCTCCTTAAAAAAATCAAGGTCCAGCAGGCACAACGCGAAATTGCCCCCGCGGCGGGAAGCGCGGTAAAGTTCTTCCCTGAAGCGCTGCTCGAAATAGCGGCGGTTAGGCAGATGAGAGAGCGAATCGTAAAGCGAAAGCTTTTCCACCTCGGAAAAGAGCCTCGCGTTGTCCACCGCCAGCGCGATTTGACCCGTTAATGATTGAAGAAGGTTCCTCGACTCGCGGGGAATCGTTTCCTGGCTGATCAAATTGTCCACCACTAAAACGCCGATTTCTTTGGTCTGAATTTTTAAAGGCAGATAAAGAACCTTCTCGTGATTGGCCAGGGAATGTTCCAAGATTCGGGCCCATGGGTCTTGCCTTAAGCTGGCCCAAAGAATCTCAACTAAACTGCGGGACTCATCCGGCGCCCGGGGATATTTCTCGTGGGCCAGGGAATGAACCTTGCCTCCCAGGTCCACCTCAATTTCTCCGATTAAGCTCAACCCCAAAGCATCCGAAAGATACAGCCGCACCCGGTCAAACCCGAAAAGCCGCTGGATTCCCTCCATAATCAAACGCAACCGGTCCTCAATTCTCAAACTCGTCACAAACAGCCATGACAACTCGCCGAAAGATTCGATCTGGCCGGACTGACGGTTCAGCCTCTCGTCAAGCAAAGAGAGTTCTAACCATTCGCCGAGCTCTTCCATGCAGCCATTTAAAAGTTCCCAGTCAACTTCCGTATCAAGGGTCAACTCCACGATGCCCTGCGCGCGGCGCGCGGATTCACCCGGTTCGCGGGAAATCAGAGCTCCAAAAGAGCTTTCAGCCCGCAATCGAAGCAATAGGGTTTGGCGGCCGGTGTCCTCGGGATCGGGCAAAATATAGTAACCGGGCTCGGTATACAAAACCGCGTGGGCTAAACCGCCCTCCCAAAGAGGTTCCTCGTTTTGGCCCGGTTCGATCTCTCCGGTAGGCTGGATGCGTAAAATTTCATGCAAAGACTCCCTGTGTTCTCCCATTAAAAAAACACTGCCGCTAAAGGCGCCGATCTCTCTGTGAAAAAACTTCAAAGCCGTGGTCAGCAATTTATTGCGGTTTAAACCGGAAGCTCGCAATTCCCTGCGCAGGCGGTGAAGATAAGCGTAGCGGGCGTCCGCCTCGATAATTTTCACCTTACCGCCTCCTTGGGTCCTGCGGCCTGATGGTCCAGCGGTTTTTTCTGCTGGTCGCCGTAAAGCGCCACCATCAGTCTGTATTCCGCCGCCGCTTTGCTTAAAGCGGCCGCGATTCTGACCGAATCAACGGACGCCTCGCGCAGGGCTCGGAGATAAAGACGGGTCAGCGAATCCTCGAAAATTTGAATGGTGGGCGCCAAAAATCTTGATTTGGGAATCCATCGGATATGGGAAACGGCCGCGTAATAAACCTCCTTGATCATAGGATCGGGCAAGCTGTCAAAAAAAGGTTCCCACAGAGTCGTGCAGGCCGGAAGCATTCCCAACCGGCCGGCAAACTCCATCCAGATGCCCGGCTCGCCAAGCCAATTTTCCAAAAGATCCAAAAGAGCCTCTCCCGAGCGGTTTAACCCTCCCTGCACGACGCCCAGGGCGTGCTCTTCGGCGATCACGACCCTGGAACCGGTGACTTTGGGCGTGAGCATCAATCCCACTCGGGGATCATTTTGCCGCAAAGCCGTAGGCATTGAGGTGGACAGCAAACAAAAACTCTTTTCGGGGAAACGGTTCAATCGTTTGGGTCCGAGGCCCAGGGCAAAACTTTTCTGCGTTAAATGGGCGGGGTTTCTTTCGCTGGGAACCAAGGCGCCCAGCATCGCTTCCAGCGACTTTACGGCTTCGGCTTGATGGAAAGCGGGCATTAAATTTAAATGATCCAAAAAAGATCCGTTAAAACTTGAAATCCACCACAGGGCCAGCGAAAAATTAATCCCGGCTTCAAGTCCCGAATAGCGTCCGAGGGCGGACGTATTTTTGATCATGGCCATCCAACTGGCGTAATCTTCAAGATCCTCCGGCGTCTTTTCCATGGCCCGCAAAAGGTCCTTTCGATAAAATAGCGTGGTCAGACCCACCAGCCAGGGAAAAGACAACGCGCCGCCGTAAGATTGGATCGCCTCCAAAGAAAAATTGGAATCGTAAACGCGGCCCTGGAGATCGCGCCATCGTTGATGCTCATTTTCAACGTCGCCCAGGCGAGCCAGCAGGCCCAAGCTTTCCAGCGATTCCTGCCAAATCAGGGGATACTCAATCAAGGCGGGGTAATCCTGGGAAGGGTACTCCTTATTTTTTACCAACTGAACGCATTCCGCCCAAAGACGGCTGGCCGGCAGAATCCTCCAGCGAACCGGGTCCGGCCGGCCCTGTTTGGAAGCTAGGCGCGCTTGGAACCACTGCAGGCACTGGGCCTGCGCGGACCGGTCCGAGCGTTCAATAAGCCAGATAACCATATCAGGCCTCGCTCCGCTCGGCGCCACGTATGAGAGTATGAGAGTGTGAGCGTATGAGAGTAAGAGCGAAAAAGAAATTTTTCCCCACGCTCATACTCTCATACGCTCTTACGCTCATACGCATGAAAATTTCACTGCGTGAAATTTTCATTGTTTCCACCTTCTGCTGTAGCTCCAATAAGCCTTGCGCGCAATCCTGGTCAAGGCGCCTTGCGGCCCGTCGCCCAAACGAACCAACCCGTACCATTCGGGGTAATCATGGCCGTCCGCAAACGGGCCTTTTTGCGCCGGCCGCGCGTCATGCTCGCACTCTTCATTGTCATCGCAAACGCCGTCTCTCCACCAGGAATCAACCCATTCCCAAACGCTTCCTCCGATCGATATTCCAAGGCCCGGACCTTCGGCGCGATGGTAAACAAGGTCGGCCCAAAAGCGCTCATGCATCGCGGCCTGAAACGCCTCGACTTCTTTTTGAGAAACGCCGCGGCCATAAGCCGGCGCGCCATATCCCCAAACCAAAACCGGCTTGCCCCATAACTCGCGCAAAGCGCGCCATGACGATTCGCCTAATCCGTGCGCGCCAGGCCGGACGGTTAGACCTAAAATCGAAATGCCGGCCAGGTGGCTCGCCACGGCGGAGAGTTCCCCCGCGTCGCTGATCCTAAAAATAATAGGCCGGCGGCCGTCCATCTCGTTGATTAAACGCGCGGCATGCGAAGCAAAATCAATGTCGCCGGCCAACGACCAAGCCAAAATATAATTTTTTTTGCGGTAACGCTCCACCAAATTCTCAATGCGGCCGAGCTCCCGGTCGCGAGCGTCGGAATCCGTTAAGTTTAAAGCCGTGTCCGGCAAACCGGAAATAATAAAAAAAAGCCCCCAGCGCCGGTGCGCCTCATCCAAAATCGAAACGTCTTGGGGAGGATAATCCAACACCACGGTATTAACACCCAACAAAGCCATGTACCCGAAATCACCCAGCGCCGGCTCTCCGGCGTCGCGGCGCCCATTGCCGTTGGCATCCAGCCAAGCTTCTTGGATATCCGCAATTCCGTTTTGATCGCGATCCGCGGACCATCCGCTCTCCAAAAAAACTCCGCTCTCTGCGCCGTGACCGCCCAAAAAACCTTTTCTCAACTTGGACCAAAACCCGGCCGGACGCGAATCGGGAGCGCCGGCGGGGGAAGGGGTGTAATGAACGCCTTGGATAAAAAAGGGCCGCCCATCAACTTTCAACGACCACCGCCCGCGTTTCCAGCGAACCAATTCAACGCCGCCTGAATCGTTGGTCTCCCGCGTTGATTCCGCGATTAATGGGCCGGCTCCGCCGGAAAGCCCCTTGGAAGAGACCCGAACCAACCGGCCCGGCCAAATCCGGATCAACTGGTTCTGATTTTGGTTTTCAAAACGAACCTCTCCCGCGATATAACGCAAACCCAATTCAGGATGAGTCCTGGTAATAAAATACAGGGCGTCCATGGCCAGAACGCCCAGGTACGCCGGACGCCCCGAGGGGGCGGCCTCGCCGTTGGGGTCTTTTTGCGCGGGAAAATGCACAACCGTCGCGTAGTAGGCCTTGAGCGCTTCGCTCAAACGCCCGGAGCGCTCAAGGCATTCGGCGTAATAAAATTGGCGCACGCCTTCGCTGTAGCGCGGATCGCCGGAACCCGCGGGATTAAAACTGCCCCAGAAACCTAAGCATTGATCAACGGGGATGGCCCAGACGCGGCTCATGCGCTCGAGCTGATCGGCCTTAATTTTAGACGGCGTCTTGGAAAATTTAATATTGGGATAAACGCCGGAAGGCAGGTGGCGTTTTAACGCCTGCGGGTCTTTCAAGCGATAGTCATAGCGCGTGGTGCCCACGCCTTCAAATTTCCCATAACGGTCATAGGGAATAACGGATTGAAAGGCGAAAGAAGAGATAGTGGATAGTAGATAGTAGATAGTAGATAGAAAAAAAAGAAGAAAAGAATATCTTGCGTTCATATGTCTTAATACTGTCATTTTCCTAATACCTCTATATTATTACAAGGCAGGAGGGATAAATTTTTAGGACTTTTGTCCTAGTTTAATGCGGGACTTTAGGCCCCGATTACTTGGGACTTTGGACCTACCAGCGGGAAAAGGGCAGGCTGGGATCGACAAAACCGTCGTCCAAACGGGCTCGCGACGCGATCCGCAGAGCGCCCAGGGCCGCCACCATGGCGCCGTTGTCGGTGCATAAAGAAGGGCTCGGAAAATAAACTTTCCACCCCTCGCGGACGGCGGCCTCCCGAAACATCCCGCGCAAACGGGTGTTGGCCGCCACGCCGCCGGCCGCCACAACGGTATCCAATCTCAAACTCCGAAGCGCCTTTTTGGTTTTAAAAAGCAAGGTGTCGCAGATCGCTTCTTGATAACTAGCCGCAAGATCGTTTAAAGCGCCTTTTGACTTGGGCACCCCATGGTCGCGAATCCGGTAAAGAGCCGAGGTTTTGAGCCCGCTGAAAGAAAACGACCAGGAATTCTCAAGATACGGGCGGGGAAACGCGACAGCCCCGGGGTCTCCGCTTTGAGCCATCCTGTCAACTATGGGTCCGCCGGGATACCCAAGCTTCAACATCTTGGCGAACTTATCAAAAGCTTCGCCGCAGGCGTCATCTAATGTGCGCCCCAAAACGCGGTAACTCCCCCACCGGCTCACGCAAATCAAATCGGTATGCCCCCCCGAAACCACCAGCCCCACGAAAGGCGGCCGGACGTCCGGGTGCTCAAATAAAACGGCCGCCAAATGAGCTTCCAGATGGTGAATTCCCAGGGCCGGTTTTCCCAAAGCCAGAGCCAAAGCCCGCGCGGCTTGCTCCCCCACTAAAAGAGCGCCTTTAAGGCCGGGTCCGCGCGTGTAGCTGATCGCGTCTAACCGGCCAGCCAGCCGCGACGGGTCAAGATTCAAACCAGATTGCTCCAAGGCTCGCCTTAAAACGCCGTTAATTTTTTCCAGATGAGCCCGGCTGGCTAGTTCGGGAACTACTCCAAAATAAGGAGCGTGAAGGGGAATTTGGGTCGCCAGAACATTGGCTCGAATTTTAAGAGATAATTGAGCGTTGAGTGAACTCTCAACTATCCCTATGGCGGTTTCATCGCAGGAAGTCTCAATCCCCAAAACGAGTTGAGTGTTAAGAGTTAAGCGTTGAGCGTTGGAAAATAAATTTTTCTTTATCTTGGCACTTGCAGCAAGACTTCGCGGGCCTTGATCAGCTCCACGGCCCGGTCCAGCATCACGTCGCGCACCGGTTCCTCTTTTTTCTCGGCCGCTTCTTTTTCGGAAGCTTTGTCCTTCTTCTTAAAAATATCCTGGACCGGCTTGGTTTCGGAGGGTTTGTCCGGAAAATAAGCCAAATCGTAAGACTGGTAAACCTTGGCCGCCGTTTCTTTATCAATCGCTATGTGGATATCCGGGTCAATGCCCCAAATCTCTTCCTCTTCTTTTTTATTTTTCGCCGCGGCCTTGGGCTCCGGCTTGGAACTTTTAACGGCCGCTTTGCTGGTCTGGCCCAATTCGACTTCGGGGCTGGCGGGCGGGGGCTCTTCATCCTTATTGTCTTGATTTTTCTTTCGTTTGAACTCTTTTTTGTGAATCAACCGTCCGTTGGGCGTGTAGTAATAAGCGGTCGTCAGCCTCAATCCCGAACCGTCGGGAAGATTGATCACAGACTGCACGGAAGCCTTGCCGAAACTGCGCGCGCCGACTAAAACCGCCCGCTTGTGATCCTGAAGCGCGCCGGCCAAAATCTCGGATCCGGAAGCGCTGCCCTCGTTAACCAGCACAATCAAGGGCAGCTCGGCGTACGGGGCTCTTTGGGCCGCGCGGTACTCCACGCGGGATTCCGGGCGCCGGCCCTGCGTGTAAACGACCATTTTATTCTCGCCGATAAACTCCTTGGCTGTCTCAATCGCCGAAGGAAGCAATCCTCCCGGATTGTAGCGAAGATCGAGGATCAGGGCCTGCATTCCCTCCTCTTTGATGTATTTGGTCATGATTTCATGAATATCCTTGGGCGTGCGCGCGTTAAACTCCGTGATGCGGATATGGCCGATTTTGGTGTCCGGAACCATGCGGGAATAAATCGTTTGAATTTTAATAACCTCACGCACCAAGGTAAAATCCTTGGCCTCTTTGCGCGGTTCCCCGGCGTCCATTTTTTCGTCTCTCTCGATCGTCAAAACCACTTTACTGCCGGGCTTGCCTCTTAACTGCTGGACCGCCTTTTCGATGGTGATGTCGTCCGTGGTCCGGCCGTCAATTTTGATGATCCTATCTCTGGGGTAAATTCCGGCTTGAAAAGCGGGGGTTCCGGGAAGAGGGGTTACAACGGTCAACCAGCCGTCCTCTCCGATGCCCACCCGAATGCCGATGCCTCCAAACTCGCCTTCCGTTTCAACCTTCATTTCCTTTAACGCTTCGGGAGGCAGAAACTGGCTGAACGGATCAAGCGTTCTCAACATTCCCGATGCCGCGCCATAAACCAAATCCTTTAAATCAACTTCTTCGACATAATTGGTCATCACTTGATCCAGGATATCCACCAAAATGCGCACCTGCTCATAAGGGGAATCTTCCGAAACGCCGATCCTGTAGACGGTTGTGCCGATCAAAAAGGCCAACCCGATGACGGTGCAGGTTATGGCCAGTCGTTTACGCAAGCGCTTCAACATGGAGATTTTGTTTCTGGTATTAGCTTAACACCTTAGCAATAAAATTGCCAGCCCTATTGAAAAAGGTTCTCTCTTAAAAAGAAAGGGTTTAGCGCAGGGGAGTCACCCTTGACCCCAGTAGTGGAGAGGGGCCCCGCGAGCACGCGGGGAGAACCGTCGGGACTGGTTCTAGGGTCTGGGGGCTAGGTTGACTCCCATGCGCTAAACCCTTACCTTAAAAACGCAGATAGGCCGGAATGCCGCCGCCCCATCGGACCTGGCCGATCTGATCAATGGAAATCAGCCCTTGAGCCGGGGGGCATTCCATATACCCGGCCATCGAACTGCAGTTCTCTTCATTGCGAACAACCGAAACCGCGTAAGAATTGCATCCCAGCCCAAAGGGTTCGATAGCGTTGAAATACCTCAAATCCTGGCCGACGTCCAACTGCTCCAAAGCCGGCAGTATTCCAAAACGCGCGCAATAACGGCTGGTTGCCTGGCCGATGGCGTGAATGGTGGATAAACCCTCCGAAATTCTGGCCCTCTCGACGCTGCGATAGTATCTAGGCAAAAGGAAACTAAATAAAACGCCCATGATTAGCAAAACGGCCATCATCTCCACGAAGGTAAAACCCGACTCCAGCCGCCCCCCCTTGCGTTTTTCTCTCGACATTGGCTCTTCCTCCTGCCCAGCCGATCAGGCGACCGGTCAATTTAAGGATAGGCTGGGTGGGTGGGTAACAGATGGGACTTTAGTCCTATATTGATATAGGACTTTAGTACCTTAAAAAATGGGACTAAAGTCCTTTTTTGTGACCATCCCGTCCTTGTATCCTTATAGCCGTAAGGGTTTAGGAGAGTAAGGAGCAGGCACCGTGAACCATAGAAAACCAAGGAAGCCGCACGCGGCTATCGGAGTCCCAGCGATTTCGGTTGCCTGCTCCTCCTCATCGAACCGTACAGGCCCAATTAAGGCATACGGCTCTCCGACTG
>JACQJO010000065.1 GCA_016205025.1 Elusimicrobiota bacterium | reverse complement strand
GAACTTATTGTCAAAGACCGCATGGGTTGTCTTCCTATGCGTCCCTGGGGCCACCCCTCATTTTACCAAGGAGTCGTTAACCTAGAAGGCTTCGCCTGGAAGGCGAGGGATATCCGGCCCCGACCCGCAATTGGAATTATATCACGAATGTGTTTAGGTGGTTTTGGAGCGAATTTAGGGAAATCTGGGGAGAAGAATCTGGATTCTCGTTACTGCTCGATCTGGGCCAATTCGCGGAGTTTGGGGCCGGCCATTACTTTGATGTGGTGGTTTTCATACTCGATAACGCCTTGGCGTCTTAAGGAAGAGAGAACGCGGGTGACCATTTCGCGCGCGGTTCCGGTTAGATCGGCCAGTTCGGTGTGGGTAATTAAAACCGAAGAGGCGCCGCTTTTCGCCTTAAACCCGCCGGGTTTTTCGGCCAGATCAAGGAGCTTGCGGCAAACTCGGCCATAGAGGGACCGGAAGGAAAATCCCTCGATCTCTTCGTTGGCCCGGCGCAGACGCTCCACCAACGTTTTAATCACCTTCAAAGCGAAGCCCGGATTGCGCGCCAAGAGTTTCTGGAATTCCTTGCGCGAAATCGTTAAGAGCTCGGCCTCGCCCAAGGCGGCGGCTGAAAGGGAGCGCCCTTTTTTATCCAAAAGGCTCATCTCTCCAAAAAAATCGCTGTGGTCAAGATAGGCGAACGTTTTTTTCTTGCGCCCGTCGCCGATTTCGGAATAAATCTTAATCCTTCCCTTAATCACCACGAAAAGGTGATTGCCCGCCATATTTTTTTCAAAAACCAGAACGCCTTTGGGAACCTTGTGCACGCGGGCGATTTTCGCCACATGGCGCAAATCCCCGAAGCTCATTCCGGAAAATAACGGAATCCTTTTTAACGCAAGAATGGCGGCGGAACTGATCATGGCTAATCTTAAGATAACCTGGTTATTCCCTTTTTGCAATAAGAAATTTGTATAAATACCTTTCGCGTTAAAAAGGGAAAAGGGGGCTGGTGTTGGCTAGAAGGGAGAGTCGCGCCGTAAAAATCGCTTTTCTTTGTTCATTCGCCTGCGCCGCTCTTGCCTCTTCCGCAACCGCTCAAAATACGTCCGAACGCCGCCTGCAGGCGGCTCTTCAAGAAATTGACCGGCTGAAATCCAGCCTATCCGACCAAAAGGGAGCGCGGTTCCGTCTAAACCCCAAAACCCAGGAGTTGAAAAGCGCCCTGGGCCTGACAACGCCGGCCCAAACGAACCGCGACCATCGCGACATCGCCGTCGAATTCATCCGATCCAACAGAAAGCTATTTTTTAATCCGCCGGAAACAGCGCGCGCGGCGGCGCCCGCGGCGTTTGAATCCAACGCCGACAGCTACATCAACGAACGTTTATCCTTCAGCCTTGACCGGGAGCATCTGGACTCATCGCAAAAAAATCTGCTGTTTAAACAAGTTTACAACGACATACCGGTTGAATTTTCGCGGTTTAGCGCGCACTTAACGCCCGCCAACCAAATTTTCGCGGTTTTCTCCAATCTGGATTCCGGGGTGGCCGGCGTCAGTCCCAATCCAGCGATTAACGAAAACCAAGCCTTGAGCGTCGTTGTTCAACAATGGACCAAAGGGCGCCCCTTAACCGGGGTCCGGGGCGAACTGGCTTATCTGCCCGCGCGCTTCGAGGAGGGATTAAACCCTAAAATAACGGGGCGGGCGCGCTTGGCTTGGAAATTTCACTTCCGTCTTTCCAATCCCCTGGGCCTCTGGAACGTTTACGTGGACGCCCACAACGGCCAACTGGTCGGCGCCGTCAACGATCTGCGCATCGGCATTGGGGATTGCGACACTCCCACTAATTCCAAGGCTTGCGTTGCACATTTCAAAAAAGACCCCTCGGACATCTCCTGGTCAACATCATCCGTGCGCGGTTTAGAAGTTTATGAGGCTGACACATCCGGCAACATAACGACCCTGGTCACCGGCAATGATGGAATATGGAGCCCTCAAACGCCGGGCAACGCTGTTTTTGCGGTTCTAAGAACAACTTACGCCGCGGTCATCAATGACAAGGGCCCCAACCCCTCCTTTTTAGAATCCGGCATTAATACCCAAACCGTATCCGTTTCATCAAGTTCCGCCAACCCCTATCCGGCCGGCTCCAGACTGCCCCAGTCGTTTAACTGCCCGGCCAACAGCATTTTAACCAGCGTTGGTTTTCTTTTCTTTGACGTAGGATTCGCGTCCAATTCATCAGAACTTGAGTTCCAGCTGGATGATTCCGATTTTGTGGAAGCATTCCAACCCGCGACCGGCAGGCGGTTGGCCGCTTACACGGGTCAAAATAAGGGGGCTTTCTCCACCGTTATTTCAACGGGAGCGCGCCTTGATCTTAATCTCGTTTCCAACAGCTTTGACGGCTCCGGCAATGAATCAGGCTATCAGGTCACGCAGGTCAGCTGCGCGGTGGTGGCCAGCGGCGGAGTCAATGTTTCACTCACGTTTCAAAATGAATCCAGCTCGGCCGCCACCAACGTTTTAAAACATCTGGAAGAAATCCAGGGCTACTTCACCTCCGGAAGCTCCCGTTACGACCTGATTTTGGCCACCCGTCCGGCCGTGGCTCATGTCAATTTCGGCAGCCAGCTCGCCAATGCTTTCTTTGATCCGGAATCGGACGCTCTCTTCTTTGGCGAAGGGGGTTCCGCCAATTCCAATAGAAACACCGCCCTAGCCACTGACGTTATTTTTCATGAATACACCCATTTGGTTATCGACCATATTTACAATATCGCCAATTTCGGTCACGACGGAGCCCTGTCGGAGGCCTTGGCCGATTATTTCGCCACCGATGCTTTTAATAACCTATTTTCTCCGTCTCCGGCGAAAACCACCTTTGGCGAATGGGCCTTCGCGGCCTCTTCGCGGCAACTGCAACAATCTACGCCTAAAACATACCCCGCCAACTGGACAGGAGAAATCCATGACGACAGTCTGATTGTTTCCGGGGCCCTGTGGGATTTAAGAAACAGCGTCCTGGGCTCGACTCAAACTAAGAATTTAGTGCGCGACGCTTTGTTTTATTTTCCGGACAGTTTTCAGTCCTTTTACGAAGCGCTGATTACCACCAGCGCCGGGCGCTTCAACTCTACGATCACATCAGCTTTCAATAGCCACGGCATCGGCTCTTGGATTATCAGCGGCGCGGACGCGCTTGAGCCCAACGACGGTTTTGAAACCGCAGGGGTGACGGCCTCGGGTTCTCCCTCTAAGGCCACCATCTATCCCGCCGGTGACGTGGATTTTTACCGGTTCGTTGCCGGAGTTGGGCCGGTCAGCATTACTCTAAAGCGCCCCTTAGACCCAACACTGTTGCTTTATTTCGGTTATGGCTTTCAAGTTTTCGACGTTGCCAGAACTGTTTTGGGCGAAGCGATGCCCTCCAGCGTATTTCTTCTTCCGCAAGGCAGTCCTGATCCCAACTCCATGGTTACGGATCAAGCGGCCGGCCTAACGCTTAACTTAACCGCTCCGCAGGTTCTCTATGTCGCTGTTTCAGCGCCGATTCTGGAAAACTCCAACGACCGCACCAACTCTCAAAGTTTAAAATATGAGCTGATCCCCCAATTTAATACCCCAATCGGCGCAGTGTCGGCCAGCAGGGTGTCCGCCAGCATAACCGATCAGCGCAATATCCGGTTTTCAGCCAACAGCTTAACCGGTTTCGATGTGGACCAATCAACCGAAGCGGTTTTAGATCACATTGACGTCTTGGATCACGCTTTAAGCAAGCTGGCCGACGCTTCGGGCTCTAATCTGACCATCTCCGCCTCAACGAGTTCAGCCGGAAGGATCGAGGCGACCGCCTCGCTGCCGGCCAACTTCTTCGTCCGCTATCCCGCGGTGGGAACCATCTTCATTGAAGTTTTTGTGAAGAATGCTTTGGGCCGTATTTATTCCATCGGGCTTTCCAATCCCCTGAAACTCTCGACCGATCAATCTACCCTGACGGCTTACAACAACATCTTCAACCCGGCGCGCGGCCAAAAAGCCACCTTCAAGTACTCCAGCTCCTCCGCCGGGCGTTACCGACTGGCTGTCTACACCGCCAACGGGGACCTGGTTAAAATTTTGACTGATCGTTTTGAGGAATCCGGAATGTCCACGTTGAATTGGGATGGAAAAAACGGCGACGGCCAAATGGTGGCCAGCGGCGTTTACCTGGTTCACCTGGAAGGGCCGGGCGTCAGTAAAACTCAAAAGGCGGTGGTTGTCAAATGAAAAAAGTTCGTTTCGTCTTTCTTCTATCCCTATCTACTATCTACTATCTACTATCTACTATCCCCCTGGCCGCTTCGCTTCAACAAAATCCCGCCGCTGCCGGTGTGGAGATTATTCTAAACAGCAAGGATCCCGGCACTCTCCGCCTCTTGCGCCTAACAGGGGTCTTAAACGCCGGCGACTGGCAAGCCCTTAAACCTGAAGAACAAAAGATCCTGCGGCTGGCTTTTGACGAACAGGGCCGCTTGACCCCCATAGGACAACGGCTCTTGCAGGAACTGTTGTCCGCGCGCTTGGACAATCCCAATCGGCGGCCCGCCCCAAAAGCTCCACCCAGCGGCGGCTCCGGTTTAAGCGCGAAAACTTCATCCCTGTTTCTCTTCGCATCCGTCCCTAAAACAGCTGAAACCCTTTCCGCCGGGGTCTCTCAAATCTTCGCGCGAACCAACGCCCAACCAACCGAACCTCCGCTGGTTCTGCCCGGCTACGACTGGTCAAAATACCCGCCCCCCTCTCTTAATGAACAGCCTGGGGCTGATCGCCCCCGCGTCCGGCTCATTGTGGCGCCTAAAAAACAGATCCAACAAAGTCGTTACAACGTGCATCTTCAACCCAATGCTCAAGAATTAACTGAAAAAATTTTGCTGGAAAGCGGCATTGACGCGCAGTTGCTGGCCTCCCACCAAGCTCGCCCTATCGCGGCTTTGAGTGCCTTCAACCTTCTGATCATCGAGGCGCCTTACCACTCCGTGCGCTCCCTAGCCCAGACCCTGGACATTGAGGGCATCTACGGCCGGCCCGCTAATTCTTATGAGCTCACAATCCCCGGCAACGCCGGCGGCGCGGCGCAGACAACGAGTTGGGCTTCCTGGTTTGGCGCAGGCCTGCGCCAAGGCGCCGCGGCATTAGGGCGTTTAGGGGCGCCCCTAAAAACGCCCGGCTCTCCAACCGGTTTTCAGCCGGCTTTGCGCGAAAGCGTCAATCAACTGCGTCCAAATAAATTTTACGCCCAAGGATACACCGGCGGGCAGGCAACCGTTTTAATTGTGGATACGGGGGTTGACAAGGACCACCCTGTCTTCAAAGGAAAAAACGTCATCCAAATCGATCTGACGAACCAAAAAAATAACAAGGACGCGATCGGGCACGGAACTCACGTGGCCTCAATCGCGGCCGGCGCGCCCGAAGGCGCCCGGGTCAGCTACGGCGGCGTGGCTCCGGGAACGAAAAATATCCTGGCCGCGAAAATTTTTGACGGTCCCAATACGTCGGAAGACTTGATTCTGGCGGGCCTGGATTGGGGTGTCAATCAAACGGCTGGGCGCAAAATCGTGATCAACTTAAGCTTGGGCGGGCGCGGAGACCCCAACGACGTTCTCTCTCGCGCCGCCAATACCCTGGCGCACCGCGGTCATGCCGTGGTGGCGGCGGCCGGCAATTCCGGGCCAAGAGCCAACACCGTTGCCAGCCCGGGACTGGCGCGCGACGTTTTAACCATCGCGGCCACGGATAAAAATGGATCAATAACCGGGTACTCATCGCGCGGCAATCCCGGCGGCTATAAAACCCCGGCCTTACAGCGCGCCGTTTACGCCAAGCCGGACCTAAGCCTGCCAGGAGGAGGCGCCAGCGGCGGGTTCGGCGGATGCCGTTTTGCCAACGGCATTGTCGCCGCTAAAAGTCACGATATGCCCAAGGGCCCCTGTGACGTCCTGATTGAGAATCAACCGCTTTACACGCGCATGTCCGGAACCTCCATGGCCACCCCCCACGCCACCGGTTCAACCTTATTGATTTTTGATTACCTCGAACAGCACGGCGGTCTTAAAGATTCCTCTTTTCTTGAATCCAAAGCGGCCCAGATGGAAGCCGCCGGCGACATTAAAAAGGGAACGAAGTCCTCTCCAAAAAACGCTCAAGGCTCCGGCCTGCAAAACCTAGACCGCCTCTATGACTTGATTTCTTCGCGCATGGAGATGGGCCTTCCGATCGGAAACTTATCGGCCGAGATCGCTTTATGGACATCCGCCAATGAGCGGCGGTCTTGGGAAATCAGCAAAAACAGCGCCTACCGGATCACCCGCTACGGCATTGTCAATCCCCAAAACGGCAACATCATCAATTCGGATCAGGAGCTCCACCAACTCATCTCCAAAATCGAAGCCAAGCCAAAGGGCGGTTTGGGCGGTTTCAAGCAATGGCTGGACTGGAAGTTATACAAGTGGTTTGGATGGAACCGCCAAGACGGAACGGGAGATCCGCTGGAGGCAACGGGTTGAAAACCAGTCTCACCTTTCTCACCTTTCTCACCTTTCTCACCTTTCCTCTTTCTGCCAAGGAATCGGCCGGCACTTATGGCGCCGCGTTTTTGCTTATTCCAACCGGCGTCAGATCCATGGGCATGGGAGACGCGGGTGCGGCGTTGGTTTCCGGTTCCAACGGAGCCGTTTATAACCCGGCCGGATTGTCACGCTCCAGACAAGCGGACGGCGCGTTTTCCTACCAAGACCTTCTGGCCGATTCCAGCCTCAACTTTTTAGGTTACGCTCATCCCATCAAATTCAAAGGATTAAACGAACTGGGCGGGGTGACTCTTTTCGGCAATCTGCGTTATGTTGACCACGGGAAAATTGAAGTTAATTACTTGAAGGCCGATGGATCACTTGATCGGACCGAAACCCTTAAAGCCGGACAAGATCTGGCTTTGAGCGCCGGTTACGCCGAAAACTTCATAAAGACCTATAACGGAACGCACAGTCTGGGGGTGTCGTTTCAAATGATCCACACCAGCCTGGCGGGGCAATATGACGCCCAGGCTCTCGGATTCAGCCTGGGATACATGGGCAACTTCAACAAACTTTCCCTCGGTCTTTCGGTGGCCAATTTGGGGAGCAAAATCAAATATATCGAGGTTGGGGATCCCCAGCCTCCCGTCATCCGGCTGGGAATGGCTCGTCCGTTCTCGATGTCAACTTATCTTGGGGTTATAACGGCCTATGATCTTGTTTACGAAGAACGCTCGCTCCATCACCGGCTGGGCCTGGAGGCCAGGCTCAATTCCGGCCTGGCTTTCCGGGGAGGATGGCGCCTGGAACCGGAGAGTTTCCGCGGCGGCCCGACAGCCGGATTTGGGTTTGAAAGCGAACGATTCTTCCTGGATTACGCGTTTGGATGGTACGGCGATCTTGAGGCCACGCACCGCGTTCTGCTCGGCATGACCTTCTCGCGGTTTCCATTCCAGCGGCAATAAGCGCGCCCAGCAAACCTTCTCCAGGCTTTATAGAATTCTTGCAAACGATGCCTAAAAAACGGATTCTCTTTGTATTCGGCACCCGTCCGGAGGCCATTAAATTAGCTCCGGTTATTGAGGCTTTTAACCAAGATAAAAATGGATTTTTTGAAATTCTAATCTGCTCTACGGGCCAACATCGCGAGATGTTGGAGCAAGCCGTTTCAAAATTCAGGATTCCCGTTCATCAAAACCTATCCATTATGACCGAAAACCAAACTTTAACCGACATCGAAACAAAAACGATCAGTAAAATTACCCCTCTCTATAAAACAAATACGCCCGATTTGGTGATGGTTCAGGGAGATACCACAACGGCGATGGCCGCGGCCAAGGCCGCCTTTGGTTCAAAAATAAAGGTGGCTCATGTGGAGGCCGGACTGCGGTCCTTTGACAGGAAAAATCCTTATCCCGAAGAGGACAACCGCGTTGAAATCGATCGAGTCAGCTCACTGCATTTCGCTCCAACCGCGCTGGCCAAGGAAAACCTTCTAAAAGAAGGGGTTCCGGCAAAATCGGTGGTGGTGACCGGCAACACGGTCATTGACGCTCTTCGTTTTATTGTTGATCAAACTAAAACAGAGAGCGAAAAAATGGAAACCCTGCCTAAAGATAAGAAATGGATATTGGTGACAGCCCACCGCCGCGAAAATTTCGGCAAACCATTGGAGAATATCTGCAAAGCTATCCTCAAAATAGTCAAAAAATACAAAGAAAAATACCATATCGTTTATCCGGTGCATCTCAACCCCAACGTTAAAGAAACGGTGTTTGGTTACCTGGCCAATAAAGACGCCATCAGTCTCTGGCCGCCCTGTGGATACAACACCCTAATCAAGCTCTTGGGGGATCCGAATCTTCGTTTGATTCTGACGGATTCGGGCGGCATCCAAGAGGAGGCTCCGGCTTTCGGTAAACCTGTTATTGTTTTACGCAAAGTGACCGAGCGGCCCGAAGCCATTAAAGCCGGGTGCGCCCGATTGGTCGGAGAGCTTACGGAAGATAATATTTTTTCCTCTGTTGACCGCCTGCTTTCCGATCCCAATCAATACCAAAAAATGGCTCGCGTGGCCAATCCTTTTGGCGACGGCAAGGCCTCCCAACGCATTCTTGAGGCCACTAAAAAATTTTTTGACCTGCCCGCAAAAAACCTGCCTGAATTTAAGGGTTAACCACAATTTCCTAAGATAACCCTTCCATGTCAAAACAACGCCGCAAGGGATTTTTTCTGGTTTTTGAGGGGATCGACAAATGCGGCAAATCCACCCAGATCAAGCTTCTGGCCCAACGTTGGCGCCAAAAAGGCCTGCCCGTTGTTTTAACCAGAGAACCGGGCGGCACGCCGTTGGGAGAGAATATCCGCCAGCTTCTTTTAGACGCCCGGGGCGACGTTAGCCCGGAGGCCGAGCTCTTCCTTTATGAAGCCAGCCGGGCTCATCATGTCAGCCGGGTCATTGGGCCGGCCCTGCGCGCCGGAAAAATCGTTTTGTGTGATCGCTTCAGCTTGGCCACGCTGGCTTACCAAGCGGTTGGACGGGGCCTTCCTATTAAAGAAACTGCGCATTTAAACACCTTGGCTGCTTCGGGACTCGTTCCCGACCTAACCCTGGTTCTGGACATCCCGGTCAAAGAATCGGTGCGGCGCATGGCCGGAACGCGGGATCGAATGGAGGCCAAAACCTCTTTCCTGCAAAAGGTGCGCGCGGCTTATCTTTGCCTGGCCAAAACCGAGCCCCATATTAAGGTAGTTAACGCCAACCGTTCTTTGAAAGAAATCCATCAAAATATCTTCTTGATAGCTGAAAATCATCCCCTATTGAAGGCAAGGGCGCCGCAAGGCACAAACTCATAATCCTGTATCCTGTCTACTGTATACTGTATCCTAGTTTATGGGCTTCTCCGGCATCTTAGGACAAGATCAGGCCGTTAGCCTTTTAAAAAGGCTGTGGGCCAATTCATCGAAACCGTCTTTTCTTCTATTTTTTGGGCCGCGCGGCGTCGGCCGGAAATTGGCGGCCGTAACCTGGGCCCAGGCTCTTCTGTGCCGCCAGCCCGACGAACAAGACGGGGGCTGCGGCCAATGTGAAAACTGCCGGCAGATCGGTAAATCCGCTCATCCCGACTGCACGCTGATTGACTTTTCTTACCAAGAAAAACTCACTGACACCTCCGCAGCCGGCCGCCTAGTTATTGACACCCTGCGCGAAACAATTCCCTTGCTCAAGCAACACCCGTTGACCGGCCGCCATAGCGTGGCCATCGTGGACGGCGCTGAAGACTTGACGCTGGCCGCACAAATCTCTTTATTGAAAATCCTGGAAGAATCGCCGCCGCATCTCAAATGGATATGGATAGCTCTCGATGAAGGCCGGCTGCTGCCCACCATCGTTTCCAGAGCCAGCGGCCGCGTTTATTTCCGGCCTCTCGAAAAACAAATCCTGGCAGAAATTTTAATCCATAAAACGAATACCGGCCCGGAAACGGCCTCTTCCTTGGCCGAAAAGGCGGGCGGATCTCTGGAACGCGCCCAGATGCTCGCCGAAAACAACGCCGGGCAATCCAGCGCAGATCCATCGGCAATTAAACCCAATGAAATCTACAGCCTATCGCAGCGCATCGCCCGCTACCGCAGCGCCGCCCGCGCCAGGAAAGACGTCGGAGCTTTCTTAGAAGAACTCGAAACCGAGGCGCTATGCCAATGGCGCACAACAGGGGAACTGCGAATCTTAAACCAGCTTTCCTTAATTCTTCAAACCCGGCAAGCCCTGGCGGCCAATATTACACCCTCCCTGCTTTTAGAGCATCTTCTTTTGGACTTGTCCCAGCCGGCGGCCGGGTCCCAAATTTTGTGACTAAACTCTCCTTGAAGAATTCCTCGCCACGGTGTATCCTGGTCATAGAGTTGTCGCGGGAGGATTACCGATGAAAAGGGAGATAAAAATCAAATCGATCGGCTCGGTTGCGGGTTTGGCTTTGGGGCTTGTGGGATTAGTGGGCCTGTTTTCCGAAATCCTGGCCGCCCAAGGCGCCCAGCTTCAGGTTGTCCAAGGTAAAGTTCAAATTTTGCGCTCCGGAGAAAACAGCTGGAGCTTAGCTCCGATTGAAACCACGACGGCGCTGACCCCCGGCGACCGCGTTCGAACATCCAATAAGGCACGGGCCCTCATTCTTGTGGATGACGGATCGAGAATAGAAGTTGGGCCATCCAGCGTATTCTTGGTTGATTTTTTAGAGGAAAAATCTTTTCGGTTTAAGCTTAATTTGGGACGCCTAAAAGCCTTGGTTTCCAAAATCCGTCAACGAAACTTCTCCATTGTCACCCCTACGGCTGTCTGCGCTGTTCGGGGAACCGAGTTTGAGATGAGTTTTAATGAAACTAGCCAAGAAACCGCGGTCACCGTCACTGAAGGATTGGTTGCGGTATCGGACCTGAAAGGCAATGAAGTGCTGCTTAATCCCGGCGAATCCGTTGCTGTTAATATCGACGGCATCCAAAGCGCGCCTGCCGGGACCGGCGAACAATCCTCGGCCACCGGGGCTGACGATAAAATCAAAGAAGAGGTTAAGCGAGAAGTGGGCCTTAATATGGGCCGCGAAGCCATCGAAGCCGCCGCCGCCATAGAAATGAAAGACTCTTTGGCGCAAGACGGTAAAATCGTCATTGACGCTTTCGGCAAGCGCGTGCGAACCGAATCCTACATTACCCGCAATGATGCCGAAAATAAAATTTCGTGGGTCGTCTTAAACACCAGAGATGAAAACTTCAACTACGGCCGTTTTGATGTCTGGGCCAAAAACTCTCTGCCCCAGGAGCTCAGCTCCGACTTTCTGGGGACTCTCTACTTTCACCCCGGCAACACGGACAGCAAGCCATCTAATTGGGCTTTGAAAGACCAGTGGTTCATGTCCAATACCAACGATTACTGGATTCGGGGTCACGCCGGAGGCAATCCCGTTTTCTTCTCTCATCCCGTCACCGAATGTTCACCAAACAATGGCTGTGCCACCTATGTTAGAAGATGGTGGGAAACCATTTTTGACAACAGCTATATGGCCGTCAGCAACGCCGGGCAGACGCTTCTTTTAGAGCATTTTGTTCCGGCGGACGGCGTCAAGACGCTGATGACCGGGGATTATTATCAATGCAGCGCGGGCGGCGGCGCCAGTTGCCTTGATCCCAACAGCCCGGCTTATGGCAACAGCCCCGAGTTCTTTTATAAATATTACGCGGAAGGCGCGGTCATCGGCGACGAGGGTGAACAAAACCAAACTATCGCGGGCGGCCTTAATGTCGACAGCTTAAACACCGCTTACTCCGGACGCGAAGGTTACTTCAACAACTGGAGGCTTTACCTTGACGGCAATTTGGTGAATGCGACCGATCCCGCCGAAATGGCGTCGGCTCCGCCATTTAGCGGTCTTGATTTCAATAAAATCAAGCTTCATGAGACCATCCAAAACCGTTACGGCACCGTCAGCGTCGCCGACATCGAAAGCGACGCGGATTTGGCGTCAGGCCACGACTTTGCCGCGGCCACGCTGGCCGGCGGAGCGCCGGTCGTCTTGACCCAAGACAACTACCTGATCAACGATTCCGGGGAAATTCTGTCGTTTGGAAAAATCGCCGCCGCCTTCGCGAACAGCGACTCCGCCCAGGATGCCTTCAGAAAATTCGCGGATCAAACGAACTTTGAATTCGTCAATAACTCGCCGACGTTCGCTAGCAAACTAGACCTAGTGATCCCCATGCGCATCCTCAACGCTCTGGACGCCAAGGACGACCGCCCCGCTAGTTAAACAAAAAAGTAATCGGTAATCAGTACAAAAGGGCTTATTTGCTGGTTTTATTTTCTGGCGGCTATCAAAGCGTCCAAAAGCGTGTGACAGATGAGAAGGTGCGCGTTTTCAACGTGAGCATAGGAATGAGAAGGGACATAAAAATTTATTTTTCCCAAACGCCTCAAGGGATTGTCCTCGTCAAAACCCGAAAGGGTAACAACGTGACACCCGATTTTTTTGGCGGCGTCAACGCCGTTTAGGATATTGGGGCTTCGTCCGGAGCTGCTGATCGCAAAAAGGATATCGCCGGGCTCGGCCATTCTTTCAATCTGCCGCGAAAAAATCTCGGCGTAATTGTAATCGTTGGAAAGGCAGGTCAACAACGATGAATCATTGAAGGCCATGGCCCGCACCTGTCCGTTTTTGAAAAAATCGGTAGCCTGATGGCTGGCGATGGCGGCTGAACCGCCGTTGCCGATAAAACAAAACTTTTTGCTCTGGCGCGTCTGGCTGGTCACCAGGTCAAGCATTGCGCCAAAACCCTGCTCGCCCAATTTGCTCCCGCCGCCATCCTCGATTTCAATGCTTTTTAACACACCGGAAAAAATATCGAATGAACCAAAAAGAGTTATCCCGCCAGTAGTCTTGGTCATCTTCAAAATTCTGCTCAAATTTAAGGAGCCGCAACGCGAATGAAGAGATATTTTTCGTTGTTCTTGTAAGTCCAGGCTAATTCAAAACGCCGATTCTCGAAATCAACAGGATAAACCTTCTGGGGGGGGCTTGAAAGCTGCTCCGGTATGTCTTCACTGCCAACATGCACTCTTAAAAAATCCGCATATCTTTCCTCCGCAACATCTTTCATGATCATCACCCACTGCTCGGCGGGGTTGCTCCTTTTTGAAAAAATGCCGATCTTAAAAGGAAGCGGGGTTAAGGGATAGGCCGTTTCATACAAACCTTTTAAAATATCCTCAAGTGGAATTTTGTCAACCTCCGGAAGCCCTTTGTCTATTGGTACGATGTAAAGGTCTCCTTTGACGTCTTTTGCAATATTTCTGAAAGAGTACTTGATCCTGTAATTACTTCCTCCCAAGACTTCCTGTTTACCCCAAACGGCCCGCCGGGCATCAATAAGCAAAAAATGATTTGTTTTGGAACAAAAAAGAATCAAAGAAATTTTTCCTACTTTTGTCAAAATAAAATTAGGATTAACGGGAAGGCCTATCAATGTGCCTTCTTCGGGGCTTTCCTCCTGACCGGTCACAACGTAAAAATCGCGATTTACGCCCAACTCCTTGCCGATTCTAGACCGGTAATGGCTGTTAAGGGTTTGGCTAAACGAAATTTCGTAAACCGAATCCTGATTGGTTGCGCCAAATACGCAAGGAAGAAACGTTAAAAAGAAAAACCAAAAACGCCAACGCCGCATGGGTCGTTGCTATTTTACCCTAATCGCCGGGGTTCTGGGAAAAATAAGATGGTCCATTGTCTGATCCGGGCCCTCCAACAATAAATGTCCGCGTTGCTTCATTTGTTCTTTGTCTTGCTGGGAAAGGCTCATAAATTTTTCCTCGAAAACCTTCTCGGCGCGCTCGCGACCGACCTCGAAATTAACGATCTGGCCTAGCGCATCCACGCGGATGACGCCCCCTTCTTTAACAAGGCGCGGATAGCTTTCGAAAAATTGCTGTCTGCGTCCAATGGGTTCAAATCGCTTGGAGAACGCCTCGGCACCCGCGATGGCCTGATGAATTTCCTGGACTTTTCCTTCTTGATCGAAAAACACAAAAGCCGCGGCGCCGGAATTAAAAAGCCAGCGGCCATTTTTATCCATTAAAATTTCCCGTTCGGGGTCATAAAAAACAACCGCGGCCTCATCCTGCAGAGCCGCCCGGACGCCCCGGTGCCAAGCCGCAAGGGCGCCTGCTCCTTCTTTGAAAACATACCCGGGGGCTTGATCTTTTTCAAATTTAACGCGGATGACGCCGGGGGCGCCGCTTAAAATATTTTCCCTTAAATAATGGTGCTCTTTTCTGCTGTCCAGACGGCCAAGCAGGTCTTCGGCGCCCTCGATGCCCAAAACCGCCTCGCCTGAAAATCGTGAATTGATAGGGACAATGTCGAAAGAAACAACGCCTTCGGGCGTCAGGCGAATACCCATCCTGCTCAAAGATTCCATCGCTTGGTTATAAGCCTCGCCCTTGGTCACCACGCGCACCTTGGCGTCCCTCCAGTAGCCATAACTGCCATTGATCTGCTTGACCTCGCGCAGGTTTAATCCCCCCCGGTAATTCGTCAGCGTTTGTTGGCGGTAATTTTCATAATCTTCCTCACGGTAGCGCAGTTTACGCTCCAAGCTGTTGAGGCCCGGATAAACCACCTGGTTGGTCGTCTTGCCGCTCAAAGGGTCCACCACCCGCTGGCGGCTTTGATTTCTTCCCGCCAAGGTTAAGGTCAAATAATAAACGGCCCGGCTGAAAAAAGAAGGTTTCTCTTCTGAAATTAAAATGGGAAACCCGCTGGGGTCATCAAAGCGGTCCAACGGCTGAGGCATGGCTCTCTTTAAGAAAGCTTCATTGACAACGTCGCGGGTTAAATCAAGAGCGGTTCCCCTGGTCACCTCAACGCGGCCTTCGCCGCGCATGGCCGAAATCCTTTCGGCCGCATTGGCGCCGCCCACCCCCACGATAAACGGAAGAGCCCAGGGAGCCAAAAACGCTCCGGCCGCCGTTTCGGCGCCGAACTGAAAACCCAAAAGCCATGACTTGGCCTTGATTCCTCTTTTTTCTTTTTTAATTTTGCCGATGCCGGCCGTGATCTCCTGGGCCGAAAATAAAACCGTCGTGTCGGCCCCGGGATTGACCACCGCCAACGTCCTGGCCATGCCGCCGTCGGCTCCGGCCGGAAACCTGTTTTCAGCCGCCGGATAAAGCTGGTAATCATCCATAAAATACGCCCAATGAGGTGCTGGTCCCTTTTTTAGATCGTTGCGGGAATGCACCGTCTTGACGCGATAATCCCGGTCCACCTCAACGGCGGCCCAGGGTCCGTCCCAAACGCGCTCAACAGCGCCTGCGGAAATATCGGTTTGAATCTCGCGGCCCTCCATGTCCTCGAGGACAACCCGAACAATCCGGCCGCCGGAATCCAGGCTAAGCCTCATTTTGTCCGAACGAAAAAGCCGGCTTTTGGGATAGCGCTTCAAAGCCTCGTTCATTTCCTCTTTTGAAAGATAAACTTCCCCAACCGCATCATTATCGTTTCTTAAAAAACCATACGCGCCTTTCAAATACACAAAGGCCGCCTGCTTAGCCCGCGATAGCTCCTGACGGATCTCTTCGCCAAGGCGTCCAATGCCGTTTTCGGTGACGACAATTTCCGTTAATCCGGCCGGGTACCCATCCTGCGGCTGACTATGGCCGCCGCCAATGGCGGCCAATTGAGGATTGTCGCCAAAATAACCATAAAACCGAAGCCCCCGGGAATCAAACAGCGCGTCATTGGAAAAAGTATTCTCCAGGCGTTCGAGTTTTCCGGAAACCGGATTCTCCTCAAAAACAAAAATTCGCCCCTCGCGCGCAAGCTCCTCGATGGTCCAAAGACGGCGGCCCTGTTGGTCTTCAAAAAAGTAATCGCCGTTGAGATAAATGCCCATGGCCTGGGCTTTCCAAAAAGCGCGGCCCTCTAGAATTTCGGGGGCGATCTCTTCGCCCGTGCTGGGCCTACGGATACGAAGATTCCCCTGGCGCGTTAAACCCAAGGCCTCTTTCTGCGTCAAAACACGCTCTTTGGAATCAAAAACGGCGAAGGAATCCTGCGCCTGATGATAAAGCTTGTCTTCTTTTTGGCGGCGCTCGGCTTCGTCGAGCTTATTTTTAGCCAACTGCCACTGGCGTTTGATCTCGCTCGAGCCGGCATAAAACTCCGCGAAACCAGCCAAGATTGCTTCCTTCAAATCAACCGGCGCCAAACCCGAAAAACCGCTGGGAGCCGCCAAAATACGGCGTGAAACATCTCCGGTTATTTCTGAATAAAGATCCAATCGCTTGGAGGTTTGGGTGTCGTAGGCGGCAATCCTGCCCTGGTGGCGCCAGCCTAAAAATTCCTGATAACTGACCGCTCTGGCTGAATCGTAGTCGGGCGATCCATCCACGTGAAGTTTAACCAGCAATCCGGCCGGATCGTCCTTGGGCCGCGCGGCCCAGGAACCTTCCCGGCGAATCTCCTCGGCTAGACGTTCGATGTCCCGGCGCTCCTCATCCGAAATTTTTTTCATCTTCAAATTTAACTCGTTCTTCCACTCCTCGATTTTCTTTTTCTTCCTTTGGGCATCAAGCCCTCTAAAATCAAGGACTAAACCAGGCCTGGCTCCGCGCGCGACCTCCAAGGCTTCCCTGGTCGTCCAGAGATTTGAGTCGCCGCTTAAAACCCAGCGATCCTGGGAACCGCGATCCGAAACGCCCGGCGCCTGCACTCCCAAAAGTTTAAGGTCTGTTTCGATATCCAAATAAAGACGGTGAAGTTCCGTGATTTGCTCAAGCGCGCGCGTATACTCCTGATGATAAATTTCAACCAACCGCCCTTCCGGATCTCGGTTTAATTCTTCCCGTAACCGCGCCAAATAAAGCTCGCGCTGGGCAATTTCTTCGGCTAAATAACGCAGGTGATAGTAATTCCGGGCTAATCTTTCCTGGGCTTGCGAGGCCATGGCATAGGCCTCGAGACCCGAGGAAACGCTGTTTTGAACAACTCGCTCCACATCGCTAAAGACACTCGGCCCCATCCTGCCTCCGGTGGGAGGCGAGACCGTCATGCCGGCTATAAAGCCCTTGCGCAGATACCCCGCCACGAACGAAGGATTGAGCGACTGATAGCGAAGATTGTCAAAAATCATCTGCGTGGCCAGGCGGCCCATCGCCAAATCGGTTTCAGCTGCCGCCGCGACGGGTCCCTCTCCCATCAGAAACCGAAGGGCCAGCTTAACCGGAACATCCAAGTCAGCGGTTTCCCCTGGCGTGAACCCAGGAAGAGCCGCGGGGTAGCGTTCGGGCTTTAAACCAAAATCGCTTTCAATTTGAACTTCAGTTTGTTTAACTAAGCGGTTGATTTTCTCTTTAAGGGAGGATTCGGTTAAGGAAGAAAGCTTCAATGATAAATACCGATACTTCCAAAGAAGACCGGAAAGCCGGGCTTGTCTTAAATCGCTTTCCATTCTTTCTATTAAAATGCCCCTATCGCGCTCCAGATCTTCGGCGCGCGCGAACATCTGGGGATTGATCAATTCCGGGCGAGTCAGCATCAGCTCAAGCATGCCCTCCCTGTAATTGGCGATGCGGCGGTCATCGGGATCAAAGAACCTCGTCGCCTTGCCTTTGGTTTTTTCGGTCGCCGCCGCCTCTTCGGCCCAATAAAGACGCGCGCCCCAGCGCAAGGGCGGCGTTAACCGGCGCTCGTGAATCTGCGCAGGCCCATCAGAAGAAGCCCCAGCTTTGACTCCTTTAGTCACCGCCGAGACCCAAGCCAACTCTCGTTGCAGTTGATTCGCGGCTGATGGGTCCTGGCGCTCGCGTTCTTGGGTTTCCTGAAATAATAACTCGGCTTGACGCCCCACGCGTTCCAAATGACGCTCGCGGCCGGCCAATCGGCGCCCCAGTTCATTCTGGTAGCGGCGCAGCTGCCCCAGTTCTCCTTGAGAAACAGAAGCCGGCCCGTTCTCTCCGAAAAGCGAGGCCACGATACTGGAAACGTTCTTGAAAATAGCGGACATTGGGTCTGACTGAACCGTCATGGATCGATCCTTAAATTTTGTTTTGCTCTCCAGCGCCCGCAAAAATTCCATGCGCGCGGCCAAGGCCTCTTTTTCCAAATCCGGCAAGGCTCCTAAATTCGATTGGATCCACCCGCGCAAAGAATCCATAATTTGAGCGGGGTCAACATTCTCCAGCTCCTTAATATCAATTTCACGAGTCGCGGGATCAAGCCCCAGCAAGCTAAACAACCGCACCGACTCCTCGCGAAGGCTTTTGTGAAGCTCCAGCATCTGAATGTTTAATCCCACCAGCTCGCCGGGATCCCCGGAGGACCGGGCTTTACCGGCTAAGTCCTTTCTGATCGCCGCGATAAAAATAATCTTCAAATACGCCTCCAGCGTCTGTTTGGCGACGTCGGCCGCGGCGAGATTCTTCTCGGTTTGGGTCAAATTAGCGAAAGCCTCCGCAAAAACCTTCTCCACCCGGCTCTTGCCGGCGGACTTAATGTTAATGTCAAGCTTGGGGATGCCCAGCCCCCAGCCGGAGGTTGTAAAAAGTTCGGTTGCCGACTCGGGCCAAATACTGCTGACCGGATTCCATCTAAAATTTCCGGCGGCGCCGATCTTCAAGCGCGACCGGGCCGCCCGGTCAAGCTCGCGCGCTATTTCGGCTTTATAAGCCAACTGTTCGAGTTCGGGTGATTTCTTTTGAGCCTGCTCGACCAAACCCAAAAGATCGCCCAGTAAATACTTTTTTCGGGGAGATGGCGGCAAAGAAACTTTCGGCAGTAAGGCCGCCTCAAAATAAACGCGCGTTTGTTCTTGAAACAAAGCCGCCATTTCTTGGGCGGCCGCGATGCGCTCGGAAAGAGCGTTTTGACTATTTTTCAACCGCCCCAGCAACGCCTCGCTGTAGTCCTCGTCCTCAAGCGCGCGTTTGGCACGCTGCAAGACCCAGCGCTTCACCTCAACGGTTCGACCGTCCCTGCCCAGTTCTTCAAGATAAAGCTTCCGCTGTGTTTGAATATCTAAAAGTTTCCTCTCCAGCTTGTCAATGGTTTTTTGATGCCCCCTCTCCGACCAATAAAAAACGGCGTGCGCCTGGGCTCCGGCGCCCCCGAAAGAATTGCCCGCCGAATCCCAAGGATTGGCCCCGACCTCGATTTCCAACTGGTCCACAAAAGGAAGAATTTTAAACAAAGAAACCGCGGATAAAGCGCGCTCCGGCAGGCCGATGCGGGCTTTTTTTCCGGGATCAATTTTGGATAAACGACGCAGCAGCTTGTCCCATCTGTCTTGAAAATCAAGCAACCGCTCGGCTTGCTCAAGGGTTCGCCGGGGATTTAAAGGATCAATCGGGATGGCTTCTATTTCAGCCGGCAGGGCACAGTGCGGGTTGGGCCCGATTTTGGAACAAAACACCGCCTCGGCCTCGGCCTGTCCGGCGCGGGCTTTAAGGTCTTCCAGCTCGAAGAAAGCCCGCAGGGTCGGGTCGTCCGAAACGGCGGCGTCGGATTTCAAATGCTGAATCTGCCCGGCTTTTAAGCGAGCCAAGATCACTTTAAAAGCGGCCATTCTTAAATCATCAACAACTTCGCGGTAAGCGGCCTTAAGATCAATAAGCAGCGCCTTGATCTCGGCGATGTCCCGCAGAACCGCCTGTTTTTGGTTTCGGTTAAGCCCGAAAAAAAGCTCGGTCACCACCTGAATGTCTCCGGCTGTGCTAGGGTTACCGTAAGCATCTTGTTCTTTCGGCAGCCCCGACGTGTCAACCGTGGTGGGATTGACATAACCCACCCCAAAAGGGAAAACTCCGGCGCTGGCGCGCAGTCCAGCGTTGAAAACTCGTTGGAATTCCTTGGCCTGCTCTGTTTTGGCCCCAATGGCATGCGTTAAGCGCGCGATCCCGGCATGGCTGGTTAAAGCCGCGGCCAAAGCCTGCCCGAATGACAAGGAGGCGTCGCCGGGACCGTATTCTGATTTGGGCTTTAAAACTTTATCCAGCTCTTTGCGAAAATCTTCAAGCGCCGGACCGCCGCGCAGAGCTTCCTCAACGCCTTTTTCCGCCCTTCTTCGGATATCCTGCAGGGTGATCTGTGTTTGAGCGCCGATGCGGATCTTGTCCGTGGTGCTCACGCGATCCCGGCCGTAAGCTACATAAAAACTCGATCCGGACCCGGCCTTGAGATTAACCGAAACTTCCCTGACCTGCTGTTGGCCATAGCGCGCCTTGCGCGCCTCAAAAACAAGGCCGGGGGAAATATCGAGGACAACCGCGCCGGACCATTCCGGATTTTTGTTTTGATCCCAAGCTATCTGGGCTTCGCCGCCCAAAGCGACCCTGCGGTCGGCCAGGCTGAAATGAATTTGTTTTAAAACGCGCACGCCGCGCCAGCGCCGGCTGAAATCATCCATGAAGTTGGCCCTGTAATCCTCGGAAACGTTCCCCCCGATAGTTTCCTTAACTTGCTCGTCTTCCCAAAAAAACTCCGCTCTGAATGTCGCCTTATCGGAAAATATCTTGCCTAAATCAATCTGCACCCCCGCGTGTTTCTGTAGGTAGTTCAAAACTGCTCCTTCCAACTCCAGCCTCTCTTCCCTCTTGTCAAGCGGGTCAAGCGAAACATTGATCGTCCGGATATATTTCCAAGGGTCCTTCGATCTTAAGTTCAAAATTGAGGCGTTAACGCCCACGATTTCGTGAAAATAAAACTCCCCCTTGGCCCGGCCCCCCAACGCGGACATGGAACGCTTCTCCGGGTCATCCGACTCCTCCAAGGGAAAATCGCCGAATCCGGTTAAAGAAAGAAAAAGTTTGTCGCCCAAGGTCATGACGGCCAGGTTTTCTAAAATCATCATCCGGTAAATTTGACCCTCCTGAATATCTTGCTGAATATCAATAGCCGCAAGATTAATCCAGCGGTCCGTTTCGCGGTCCTTTTCCAAAACCGCCCGAATGCCCCGGGTTCCCGGAGCGGGGCGCGTTAAATCCTTCCAATCATAGAGCGTCAAGGAGAGATTCTGGCCTAAGATTTTTCCGATATTGCGGAAGCTGACCAGCATGTCGTGGGTGTAATTATTTTTAATGGCGTCAACGTCTTTTTGCGCGACTGTTCCGGCGCTTAAATTGACCACCACATGAAAGGCGTCGGCTCCCTGGCCGGCTGAAAAAACTTGGTTTTCCAAAATTCCTAAAGAACGCACCCATTCTTGCGGACTGGGCGGCCGCCCGCCGGAAAGAGCTCCTTGGGTCAAAAACCTCTGGAGTCCGCTCTTGCTGACGAATAAGGTGTCAGCTTTGCCGGCCGATGGGTCCGGCTCGCTCACGGAGCGAGGCGAAAAAACGAATTCATTTTTCCTTAAAAGTTCGTAGCCTTTAAGATACGCCGGGTCATCCGGATTGGACTTTCTCGCAACCTCCAAGACCCGGCGCAACCGTTCTCTTTGAGCGGCCAAGCGTTCTAAGGCGCCGCCAAGCTCTCCTTTCTTGCGCTCTGCTGTTTCACGGGCGTGGATGAGAAGCTTCTTGGTTTTTAACCGCTGCAACATCTCATCGCCTGATTTCGCGATGGCGCGCCCCAAGCGGCGGATGGCCGGGTCATCTTTGGGGTTGATGCGGCCAAGCCAACTGCGGATGTTTTGAAAATCTTTGTCGAAATCTTTATTAAAGCCCCGCACTAAATCCCTGATGGAATCGAGTCCGCCCAGTTCTTTGTCATAAAACGCATCTTGGGCCGTAAATAGCGTTCCATAGCCGCTTTTGTAAAGACGGATAAACCCTTTGTAGGTATCCGCCTTGGATCCCTCCGAAGGCAGTTGGTAACGATTTAAAAAATCGAGCAGTCTGTCCGCCAGGTCAAGCTGGGTTTCGGAAACCTCGCTTTGGCCAGAAATAAGGGGAGGGGGATCTTGTAATTCACTGCAGACCATAGGGGAAGATCCCAAAATCGTAAGGATGCTGGGCCCGGAACTTAAAAAGCTTTTTTTACATTTATAAAACTCTATCGAGGTTTCGGCCGTGGCCCAGGCTCTGCGTAAAACAGCGTAGGCCCGGTGGGCGATGCCTTCGGGAGCCGCGGCCTGGTACTGTTCAACCACCATTTTTTTCAAATCTTCGAATTCCGCTTCATCGAGGGCCTTAAGCTCGTTGACCAGCAGATTCTTCTCCATGTCCAACCCACGCAGAACTTGGGTCAAAATCTCCCCGGAAAGATCTTGCCCGGCCTGCATCTGCGCTATCGTGTCCTCATAATAAGGCTCCGGTCCCAAATTCTCCGCCCAGCCGGCGTCCCGGACATAAGCGCGGCGCAAAGCATTTAGCGTGGACTCCGCGATTTTAAATTGAATCACGGCATACCCAAAATCCACCAACGCGAACGCCTCCCGCCTGACCAATAGATCTTTCCTATCCTTTTCGCTGGCTTGTAGCTCGGGGTCTTCCTTAACTCCGATGTAAAAGTTCAGCTTGGGGTCCTGGCATCCGGCGCCTTGATAATTATTGGCCATACAGGCGCGGATCAAAACGATCCTCTCAAAGTCCAGCATCGAAGTCTCAATAATTTTTTGCGCTTGGCGCATCAAGGAGATTTGATCCTGGGCCCATAAATGAACGCCGGCATAATGCGGCTCGCAAAAATCATCCAACCTCCGATCAGAGGGCGGCACAGGCCCATATTCCTTGCAAATCTCGTCGATTTCCTTGGTGGTTGTCTGTCTTGAAAAATCTAGAAACTTTTTTACCTTGTCCAGGTTGTCCTTGAATTCATCCCTTAACTCGGTCCAGTCCTTGATTTCATCGTCAACGGCCTTGGGGTCAAAAAACGAGTCGGTGATATCGCCGCATTCGCCCCGCAAAATCTTTTGAATGTCCCCGGCGCATTCCTTCAAGCGGTCGGCTTTGGCCTTGGCATCCTCGATTTTTCGGATGTCACTCCTAACATCCTCAAGGAACTCCCCCTGCAGGGCCCGCCGGTGAAGAGCTTCCGCTATAACCCGCTTTTTTTCAATATTGAGCCTTCTGCGAGCCAACCGCTCGCGGTCGTTCGTGTTTCTCTGTTTTTGACGTTCGGTTTCCCCTTCAACGTCGCGCAGTTTGGAGAGCGCTTGGTCCAAAAAATTTTCTCCGCGTTTCAAACGAAGCGTCGCGCGCGTCTCCTCGGCCGCTTTAACCACGTTTTGAATTTCCCGGTCCGTCTGGGCCGCTTTTTTGGCTTGATCGTAAATCGCCAAGGAATCCTGCTCGTTTTTAAGCGCCGAGCGGTAGCTCTGGATCATGGAACGAACCTCTCCCTCGGCGCCCTCCAGGGCCGCGATCTCCTGGTTTAGCGCGGCGTCGCCCTCCTGCCCGGCCGGACGCAAAGAAGCCTCAAGGGTTTTAATCGCCGCCAATTCCCGGGCCATGGCCCGTTTTTTTTCTTGATCGCGGATCATCTCTTCCTGTATTTTTTGATCCCAGAGCTTTTGATAAAACTCGATTCGTTGATCCGCGGAAGCCGGCGGCGTTCCAGATGGATCTGGCTGCAATCGGGCCGCCAAGCTATTCTTGACGGCGGAAGGCGCCGGTTGAACTGCCGAGGAAGCCTTCTCCAATGGTATCTGCTGTGGCGCATGCAGGGCTGCGGATCCGGACAACGAATTATTGGATGGTCCTTTAGAACTGCGCTCAAAAAAACGCTGCAGGGCGCCCCGCGCCGCCGGCGCCGTGACTGCGGGAGATTTAAGCGCGGTATGGATTTTGCCGGCCTCCGGCAAAGCCTCGTTCTTCGGTTGCGGCCGGTCGGCCGCCAACAGCGCCAACCCGATCTGCAGTCCGTAAAGCGTCAACCGCCCTTCGGCATCCAGCAATTTCTCCCGGTCAGCGGGGTTTTCAAAAAATTTTCCGGTTTTAAGGCGGGCGAGAACCTTGCCGGTTAAAATTTCAAATTCGGACTCTAGCTCGCGCTTCCTGGCCGGATCAAAGCCGGCGTAAGCCTTGGCGTCAATTTTTCGCGTTTGAAGAAAATACTGGTAAGCGGAGGGTGAAGCGGACGGGCGCAGACCAACTATTCTTGGATTGGCCATTGAGCCAAAAGTGCTGTAACACCTTTGGCCCGGCGTAACGATAAGCAGGCAGGCGGCTAAACCTATCCTAATAGTAAAACATAGGCGCTGCATGGTTCCATTTACCATCACCCCTGAAGCGACCTTGACCCCTCCCCTTCCCAACCGGAGGGTTGGCTGGCCAACAGATCCATGGCAGGACGCGCGAATCCACATTTTACCAGATTCCCCTTAGATGCCGAAAATCGCTATTTTTTAGGATGTTATAAAGGCGCGGTTCGGACCACGCAATGCCTAAAACGTAGCGTCCAGAAGCCAGAGCGCGAATGCCTCCCGGAATGATGTTATGAAAGCGCCGCACCCTCGTTACAAAGTTAGTACTTTGTACGGGACTTTTAGAGCAAGAGGACTTGCTCATAAGGAGGTGCGGCATATGCAGTATATCGCATTCGATTCTCACAAGAGGTATACGTT
>JACQJO010000071.1 GCA_016205025.1 Elusimicrobiota bacterium | reverse complement strand
CAGTCGGAGAGCCGTATGCCTTAATTGGGCCTGTACGGTTCGATGAGGAGGAGCAGGCAACCGAAATCGCTGGGACTCCGATAGCCGCGTGCGGCTTCCTTGGTTTTCTATGGTTCACGGTGCCTGCTCCTTACTCTCCTCGGTTCATTGCGGAAATTAAACAATTTTAGAAGCCGCCGGTTCCGGTTGCAAGGTGGTGTGCTCGATTCCAAAGCGTTCTCGAAGCCTAGCGGCCGCTGTTTCAACGACTGCAAGAATGCGTTTATCGCCATTGACATGAATCCGTATATGACCGCTTAGCATATCCATTCCGGAGCCCAGGCTCCAGACGTGAAGGTCATGCACCTCCTTAATGCCGTCAACCGCCAGAAGCTCCAGGCGGATTTTTTCAACATCAAGGTGCGACGGGGCGCCTTCGAGCAGGATGTTGAGCGAATTGAGCATCAATTTAAGCGAGCTGGCGATGATCAAAACGCAGATGAACCCGCTGATGATGGCGTCAAAAGCCGGGTTGCCGGTGGCGTAAATAAGAAGCCCCGCCACAATCGTTCCGATGGAGCCCAGCGCGTCGGACAAGACATTAAGATAGGCGCCGCGCACGTTAATGTTGGTTCGCGCGTTGTATTTTAGAAGCAAGGCGCACGCGATGTTAACCGCAAGACCTAGCGCCGCGATAGGCATCATCAGGTCAATATTGATTACGGGGGGATTTCGCAGTCGGCCGAGCGCATTCATCGCGATCATGCCGGAGATCACCCATAGGGTCATGGCGTTAAAAAGCCCGGCTAAGACCTCAACGCGGTGGTAGCCGTACGTTTTTCCGGCGTTGATCGGCCGGCGCGCCAGGTAGTTGGCGAATAGAGCCAAAGCCAGGGAGAAAAAATCGCCCGCCATGTGCGAAGAATCCGCGATCAAGGCCAGACTTTTGGTGAAGAGCCCTCCTAAAAGTTCGATGACAAAGTAGCCGAAGGTGAGAATCGAGGCGAAAATTAAGGGCTTGAAGGCTTTGGCGCTATGGGGATTTTCGTGAGAAAATTCCATCAATTTAGGGCTTAAGGCTTAGGGATGAGGGCTTAAAAAGCAGTCTCAAGGTTTTAGCAGTAGGTCAAGATTGCTGGAGAGATGACGATAAATTAGCATGGCTTGAATTTCGCTGGTTCCTTCTCCGATTTGGTAAAGCTTGGCGTCGCGGAATAGTTTGGTGACATGATTGTCCATGAATCTGGCCTCATCGCCTAAAATATCGAGCATTTCGGTTGCCGCCTGCATGGCCAGTTCACCTGAAAGAAGCTTGGCGAGCGAAGCGTAAAAACTAAAGGGCTTACCCTCGTCAATTAGTTGAGCCGCGTAATGGGTTAACATTCTGACCGCGTGCAGTTTGGCTGTATGCTGCGCGATGATTTTTTGCGTAGCGGTCAACCCCGGGTTCTCTCCCGCCCATCTCTTTCTTAAGCTTCGCCCCCTCGCCTCATCACCCCCTCGCCTCATTGTTTCTTTCAGTGTCCATTCAATCGCTCCCCTGGCCATGCCGATCGAAACTCCGGAGATAGCCACGCGCCCGGCTTCCAAAATCTGCATCGCTATTGGAAATCCGCGGTTGAGATCGCCTAAAAGATTTTCTTTGGGAAGTTTTAGGTCAACTAGATGCAGTTGCGCGGTGTCGGAAGCGCGAAGGCCCATCTTTTTTTCCGTTTTGCCGATGGTCAGTCCCGGTCCCGGCTCCGCCACAAAAGCCGAAATTCCCCGACCCTCGGCCCCCGGCGTGGTGGACGCGAAAATAACGTAAACGCCGGCCACGCTTCCCTGGGTCGTGAAGGTTTTGGAACCGTTTAAAACCCAAGAGTCGTTTTTAAGCTCCGCCTTGGTTTTGAGACTCTTGGCATCCGAGCCCGCTTCCGGCTCGGTTAAGGCCCAGGCCCCCATCATTCCCCGCGCCATCTTGGGCAGGTATTTTTTTCTTTGTTCTTCATTGCCAAACCGAAGAATAGTGCTGCCGCAAAGGGAGTTGTGGGACTCCGCAGTTAAAGCCAGGGAGGAATCGATACGGCCAAACTCTTCCAGAGCCTTGGTGTACTCAACATGGCCCAGTCCCAACCCGCCGTATTTTTTGGGGAAAAGCATGCCCCAAGCGCCTAGCGGCGCCAGCGCCTTGACCGAATCCCAAGGGAACTCTTCTTTATCGTTGTATTCGTTAAGGCGAGCCAGCTCGCGTTCTAAAGCGGCGCACAGGGTAGGGATAAATTCGGACGGCTTAAGAGCCTTTGTTTTCGTTATTCTTGATTCCTTGGATAACACCGGCATCCAAGAGATATTTTAGACAAAATAGAAAGGGAGAATTTTTTAAAAGTGTTGACCGCAACAGAGATTAGCCTCCACCGCCATCAATATGAACCACACTACTATCACCACGATCCCCAACAGCATTAAAGCTTCCTCTCCTCCGGCCCATCCGGGACCTGCGGCCTGATGCCTGATGCCTTGTGCCCAATGTCGTTGCTGAATGATGGGACGGGCAACCTGTTGTTGGTCGGCATTTTGCCGTTGCAGCGAGTTGGCGCTTTTCGCGGCCACGGAGGCTTGGGGCTTGGATACCGAGGCAGGAGATACGAAAAGATTTTCGAACGATGCCCGAAGCCTTTGTTCCCCTTGCCAAGCAACGGAATCGGCCGAGGAATGTTGAGCCGCGCCGGTTGATAAAACACCAATGATCGCGAGAACAAATTTGAATTTCATATAGGCGCTCCTTAGTTGTTTTTACTCATTTTTTTGGTTCTAGATCATTATAAACCGAGGCCGGATTGCTGTCCTGGGCCTTTTGGGCCTATTTATATAGGCCGAAAGGCTCTCTGAAATTACCCCAAAGGTCCCAATCTAAAAATTGAAGCGGATACCGATGAAATCATAAACTAAGAGCGAAATGGCCACGGCTCCCGCGGTAAGGACCCCTCTTCCCTCTTGGCTTCGTATCAAAGCTCCGAGTGGAGAAAACTACAGCCGGATCAAGACGCTTTTGGGCGAGCACGGCTTAAATACCGTTTGCGAGGAGGCCCGTTGCCCTAATATCGCGGAATGTTGGGGTGGCGGAACCGCCACCTTTATGGTGATGGGCGACACCTGCACGCGGGGTTGCCGGTTCTGTTCCGTGGCGAGCGCGGTCCATCCCGAACCGCTGAATCCCGAAGAGCCGCGGCGCTTGTCCGAGAGCTTGGCGGCTTTAAGCCTGACCTACGCGGTGATCACCACCGTTTGCCGGGATGACCTTCCGGATCAAGGGGCCGGCCATATCGCCCGGTGCATAAGAGAGGTTAAGGGGAAAACCCCGGCTCTTTTGCTGGAGGTTTTGATCGGGGATTTTCGCGGGGACGCGGGTTGCCTTAAGGTTGTCTGCGAAGCCGGCGCCGACGTGATTAGTCATAACATCGAAACTGTTAAGCGGTTGACGCCCTCGATCCGCGACAAAAAAGCCGGATATGAGCAGTCGCTGGCGGTTTTAAGGCAAATCAAGACTTTTAATTCCAGAACTACGACTAAATCTGCTTTAATGCTTGGCCTCGGAGAAACCGAGGAAGAGCTGGAAGAAAGTTTCCTCGACCTGCGCGCGGCGGGCGTTGAAGTTTTAACCATCGGCCAGTACCTAAGGCCGAGTTCGGCCGGCCGCCACATTCAGGTTGAAGAGTTTGTTCATCCGGCCCGGTTTGAGAAACTAGAGAAAAAAGCGCAGGAAATGGGATTTTTGTATGTAGCCAGCGGCCCTTTTGTCCGGAGCTCTTACCGGGCGGGGGAACTTTTTTTGGAAGGAAAACTAAAAAAAGTTTTAAGTTTTGAGTTATGAGTTTTAAGTTACGGAAATTTTTTTTAACTAAGAACTCAAAACTTACAACTCAAAACTTTCTTTTTGCATATGCCCCTTAAAAAAATAGCGGATTTCAAAATTGAGCGCCTGGAAGTTTTGGACCAAGAGGGCCGCGCGGATGAAGCGCTCGTTCCGGCGGTTCCCAAGGAAAAATTGATCGAAACGTACCGGATCATGGTTCTTTGCCGTGTTTTTGACGAAAAGGCGTTTAAGCTTCAGCGCCAAGGCCGTTTAGGCACTTACCCGCAAATTTTGGGCCAAGAGGCCACACAAGTTGTGCCCGCCATGTGTCTTGAAAAAAAGGACTGGATTCTTCCTACCTACCGGGGCCAGGGTTCTTATTTTGCGCGCGGCATGCCCTTGGTCAATTCTCTTCTTTACTGGGGCGGCGATGACCGGGGAGTCAAGTTTCCGGAAGGTCAAAACGATCTTTTGTTCGCCATTCCCGTTGGCAGCCATCTGACGCAGGCCGCCGGATTCGCCCTGGCCGCTAAATTAAGAAAAGATCCTTCCGTGACGCTTTGTTATTTGGGTGACGGCTCTTCTTCCAAGGGCGATTTTCACGAAGCCCTGAATTTTTGCGGCGTCTATAAATTGGCCGCTGTTTATTTGGTGGAGAATAATCAGTGGGCCATCTCGGTTCCCCGGCAATTCCAGACAGCGTCTCAAACCATAGCCCAAAAGGCGATCGGCTACAACGTGGCCGGCATCCAGGTGGATGGCAACGACGTGTTGGCGCTGTTTAAAGCGGTGGGCGACGCCGTGGCGCGCGGCCGGCGCGGCGAGGGGACGACCGTCATCGAGGCCGAAACCTACCGCCTGGGCGATCACACAACGGCGGACGATGCGTCTCGTTATCGTTCCAAGGAGGACGTTGAAGCCTGGAAGCAAAAAGACCCCTTAAAGCGCTTCAAACTGTATCTTTTGGCTAAAAAGTTTTTAGATGAAGATGCCGACATCCGTTTTCACAAAGAGGCGGAGCGCGAAGTGGAAAAAGCGATCGAGGAGTACGAGTCTTACCCCGAGCCCAATCCACTTGATATTTTTAACAACACCTACGCCCAAAATCCTTGGCATGTGGAAGAGCAAAAACGCGAGCTGGAAGCGATTTTGAAAACCAAAAAAGAACGCCAGGGCCCGATTGTGACCCAAAGCGAAGGAAGATTCCCATAAACGTTAACGGATCGAAGATGCCGGAGTTAAATTTAGTTCAGGCGATTAACCAGGGTCTGTCACAGGCCATGGAAGCCGATGACCGCGTGGTTCTTTTGGGAGAAGACGTTGGGGCTAACGGCGGCGTTTTTCGCGTGACGGACGGGCTTTACAAAAAGTTCGGTCCGGATCGTGTTTTAGACACTCCATTGGCTGAACTCGCCATTGTGGGCGCTTCGGTGGGAATGGCCATTTACGGCTTAAGGCCGGTTTGTGAAATTCAATTCGAAGGGTTTCTGCCCGCGGTCATGGATCAGGTGATTTGTCATTTGGGCCGCATGCGCAACCGCACGCACGGCCGTCATACGATCCCGATGGTGATTCGTTCGCCTCACGGGGGTTTGGTTCATGCGCCGGAGCATCACTCCGACTCCCCGGAGGCTTATTTCGTGCACACGCCCGGCATTAAGGTCGTTGTCCCGGCAACGCCCAGAGACGCCAAGGGTTTGATGATCGCGGCTATCAAAGACCCGGACCCGGTTATTTTCTTTGAACCCAAACGCATTTACCGTTCGATTAAGGAGGAAGTTGCGCAGGAGCCCTATGAGATTGCGATCGGGAAAGCCAGGATCGCCAGGGAGGGCCAGCATATCACGCTGATTGCCTGGGGCGCCATGGTGCATACCTGTTTGGACGCGGCCAAGCGTTTGGCCGAGGAGGGCGTCCAGGCCGAGGTTATTGATTTGAGAACCATCGCCCCCCTCGATATCGAAACGATTTTAGCCTCGGTGGCCAAGACCGGCCGCGCCGTGATCGCGCAGGAGTCGCCCAAAAATTGCAGCGTCGCTTCCGAAATCAGCGCTTTGATCCATGAGCGCGCGCTTCTAAAGCTTCAGGCGCCGGTTAAAAGAGTGTCGGGCTACGACGCCAGAATGCCGCTGTTTCGATTAGAGAAATACTATGTTCCGGACACCGATAGAGTTGTCCGCGGCGCGAAAGAAACGCTCCAGTTCTAATGCAAGGCTCAAGAGGGTCAAGAGGTTTAAAAGGTTCAAAAGGGTTTAATTTTGGATTCATTTTCTTGCCTTTTGAACGTTTTGAACTTTTTGAACTTTTGAACCGTTGTTATGTTTGAATTTAAGCTTCCTGATGTCGGCGAGGGTCTCCATGAGGGAGAGATTGTGCAGTGGTATGTTAAAGAGGGCGATGCCGTTATCCAAGACCAGCATCTAGTTGACGTTTTAACCGACAAAGCCACGGTTGAGATCACGAGCCCCAAGGCAGGAAAAATCTTGAAACTTGCGGCTAAACCCGGCGATAAGGTGAAAATAGGCGAGGTGATTGTGGTTATTGGGCAGGAGGGGGAAGTTTTAGAGGGGGCGAGGGGGCGAGGGGGCGAGGGGGCGAATAAGGCAACTGCTTCTTCTGTCATTGCAAATCCCGCCGAAGGCGGGGTGAAGCAATCCCATACAAGCGCGACCTCTTTTGTTGGCGAAATTTTGGCTACCCCGGCAGTTCGAAAATTAGCTAAGGATTTAGGCGTTGATCTGGCCGGCTTGCGCGGCACCGGCTCCGGCGGCCGCATCACCGAAGATGACCTTCGTGGTGCCTCCGGAAAAATCCAGCATCCAGCATCCAGCATCCAGCATCCAGCTCATGGTCCCGAAACCCGCGTTCCTTTTGTCGGGATTCGCCGCAAAACCGCTGAAAAGATGTCTTTATCGCAAAAAACTGCGGCGCATGTGACCCATATTGACGAGGCTGATGTGACGGAGTTGGTCGCTTTGCGAGAGAAAATGAAACCTGTTTTTGAAAAAGAGGGCATAAAACTCACCTATCTTTCTTTTGTCGTTAAAGCCGTTGCCGCGGCGCTTAAAGAATTCCCTTATCTTAATGCCGTTTTAGATGAGCCCAAGCAGGAGATCGTTTTGAAATCCTATTACAACTTAAGCATCGCGATGGATACTGAAAAGGGCCTGGTGACGCCGGTTTTAAAAGACTGCGACAAAAAAGATTTAAAAGAGATCGCCCGGGAATTGTCCCTGCTGGTGGATAAAGCATTGGCCGGAAAACTGGAGCCAGCCGAGCTCCAGGGCGGCACGTTTACTATTACCAATATCGGCCCGATCGGGGGTTTAGCCGCCACCCCGATTGTGAATTACCCCGAAACCGGCATTTTAGGCGTCATGAAAATTGCCAAGCGTCCGGCCGTTAAAAACGGCCAGATTGCGGTGCGGGACTTGATGAATCTCTGCCTTTCCTTTGACCATCGTGTTTTAGACGGCGCTTACGCCGCCCGCTTCACCACAGCCCTGATCAAACGCCTGGAAAACCCGGCAGCTTTATAATGCTTTCCACCCAGGTCCTTGTTATCGGCGCCGGACCCGGCGGCTATGTCGCGGCCATTAAGCTGGCCAAGCTGGGCAAACAGGTTTTATTGGTGGATAGAGATAAGCTGGGGGGAGAGTGCCTCAATTACGGTTGTATTCCTTCCAAGGCTTTAATACAGGCGGGCAATTTAGTTCACAAAATAAAAAAAGCGAAGGATTTTGGCGTCGAAACCCAGGGTGTCGTCGTGAACTGGGCCAATCTGCAGAAATGGCGTTCGAATTTGATCGGAGGTTTAAACCGCGGCATCCAGGGGCTTTTAAAGGGAAACGGAGTTTCTGTGTTGGCGGGGGAAGCTAAATTTACCGGCCCCAAGCAGGCGCAGGTTAAAACTTCGCAGGCCTTAGAAGAGATTGGTTTTGAGCAGGCGGTGATTGCCACCGGCTCCAGAACGCTTGAAATCCCCGGATTTAAAATTGATGGCCAATTAGTGATCGGTTCTAAAGAGGCGCTGGAGCTCCCCGCCATTCCCAAGAGTCTTCTCGTAATCGGTGGGGGCGTGATCGGGCTGGAGATCGGCACTTTTTACGCCAAGATCGGGTCTGAAGTTACGGTGGTTGAACTGCTGCCCCAGCTTTTGCCCGGGGTTGATCCTGATTTAGTGACGCCGGTTGTCCGCTCTCTGGAAAAATTGGGAGTCAAGGTTTATATCAACAGCCAAGTCTTGAGCGTTGAGGCGGCGGCTTCCCAGGCCAAAGTCAAGGTTAAAACCCCTGGCGGAGAAATAGAAGTTTTGACGGAAAAAGTTCTTCTTGCGGTGGGCCGGCGTCCGAATAGTGAAAATTTAGGGCTTGAAACCATTGGGGTCCAAACCGACCAAAAAGGATTTATCAAGGTCAATGAACAGGGGCAAACCACCGCTTCCGGTATTTACGCCATCGGCGACGTGACCCCCGGCCCTCTCTTGGCCCATCGTTCCTCTTTTGAGGGTATTTTGGTTGCTCAACAAATCGCTAATCCCCTCGCCCCCTCGCCCCCTCGCCCCCTCTTTTT
>JACQJO010000068.1 GCA_016205025.1 Elusimicrobiota bacterium | reverse complement strand
TCATGTTCCCTCCCTAGTCCTACGTCTTAGCAAAGAATTGTAGAACTAGCGGAGGGACTTTTTTGTGCAGAGGAGAAGGAGCTGGATTCCGGCTTGCGCCGGAATGATGATCTAAAATAAATTTTTCCCTAATGTCCAGTTGCGTCCCTATTGCATCTATTCTTGAAATAGTTGTAAAAGGAGGCTTCCATGAAAATCATGGCCCGTTTTTTGGCCACTCTTTTTTCAGCCGTTTTTTTTATATCCGCGGCCCAGGCCGCTCCTTCGGCGCCTACTGAACTGCGTCTGGTTTATTTCACGGGAGACGTTCAGGTTTGCGATAAAGATAACCGTTGCGCCGCGGTGGCGCCGGGCCGTGTTTTAGCCGGAGGCGAGGTAGTTAAAACCGGAGCGGACGGACGCGCTTGGCTTCGTTATGGCAAGAAAGAAAAATTTGAGGTCAGAGAAAAGAGCCGCATTCTGGTGGATCAAATAACCCCCAAGGCTTCACGATTTCAGCTTTTTGTCGGGACATTTAAAGCCTCGATTCGCGGCGGTGGATTTTTTAAGCGGCGTAATGTCGCGGTGGTCACGCCTTCGGGAGTCATGGCGGTCAGGGGAACCGATTTTATGGTCAGCGCGGATGACGCGGGCAAAGTTGTGACCGACGTTCTTTACGGACGCGTTGATTTAAGAGATTTGGCTGGAAAACGTCTTGATGATTTTGTCCAGGGAGAAAGCGGCCAAAGCTACGCCGCACCCGACGCGGGCGTTGACGCCGGGGCCGCGCCGGAGGGCAAGCCTGAAGAATCAAAAAGCCAGGAAGGCGGCGTTGAGAAAAGCGGGCTTTCGCAAGAAGCCTTTGCGGAAGCTTTTGGCGGGGCCCAAGGATTCCAATCTTACATGGAAAACCACCAAGACACCGAAAACCGTGTGCGCGATTTTAAAACCGGGGAAGCGGCCCGTGTCGCGGAGATTGTCTCCGTGGTGCGCGAGGATTCGTTGGCCAGCGGCCGCACGCTTCGAGACCGTCACGGCAATTTGGTGCGCGTGGAACAATTTTTGTTCAGACCTTCCAATGACCAGGTTCAGTTCGTCAATTTGGTTAAACGCAACGAGTATAAGTACAGCGGGTTTTTTCCGCCCAGCAATCTTGCCTCCGGCGTCCGCAAAGATTTTGCCCAAGCCACCATCAAGTTTAGCCAAGGCCTTCCCGAAAACATCATGGAGTGGCCCAGTTTCTTCGCGGATAAAAGCGAAAGCCTGAAGGTGCAGACCGTCAGCGCCAAGATTGCCAACAACACGGACAATACCCGTCAGGATTATTTTGAGTTTAATTCCGTTTATGATCCGTCTAAAGATCGCGTGGGCGGTGTGACCTGCACTGGCGCCACGGCCTTGGGCAGCGGTTGTTTCCAGGAAACGATTGTCGGATTTAAAAATGGCGCGGACGAGGGGCGCTGGAGGGTGGCCGACTGCAACAGCACCACCTGCTCCGGCGGAACTCACTTGGGAGAAGATGCCGATGGCTCCAATGTCGGAGATTTATGGTCAACCGTGGAACAGCCGCTGAATGTGGAATTTGAATACGCTGACACCTTGGGTTTGGTTACGCCCGGCGCCACGGCGGACATGTGGTTTTTGGGTGAATCCTACGGCATTAACAATGGCGGCGGCATCTTAAATATCCATAGTATTTTGGCCTCCGATATTCATGATCCTTTCGCGCTGATGCGAAGCGTGGCGGGTGAAACTATTTTGACCGTCAGAACCAACACTTACGATAAAGCCGCCAACACCGGCGGCACGACGATTTTTCAAAGAGGTAACATAGACCTAGTCGTTATACCGGACTTGGCAATTGACCTGGCACAAAAATTCGCAGCACACTTGTCGGGCGGACTCTAGCACGGCAGGATACGGGGTAAATAACGTTGCCATCGCGGCAACGTTATTTTTGTTCCTTTTGACGCCCGCCGAAGCGAAATTGGATTTTGCGTCCAAGGGAAAATCAATCGCTCTGGAGGTCGCGACCAATCCCGGCGGCTTCCTGTATGATCTTCATCAATTGAGCGAGTCCGTGGTTCCCACCCGCATCGGCCGGCGCTTCACGATCGGCGCCCAGATTATGCCCGGGCTTCTTCCTTTCACTTTCGGCAATATCAACGGGCGTTATAATCTTGCCTCCGAACACGGCGAGTGGCCTCAAATTGAACTCTTCGGCGGGTATTCACGCGTGATGGCCTTGGATCATGTTAACAGCGATCACGTTGAAGGTTCGATTCAGGGCCATCATTACGGTATTTCCACCGCTTGGTCGGCGCATTCCAAGGCCCGCGTCATGGTGGGTTTTGAACGAAGCACCTTGACCGGCAAAGCGACTTTTAAAAAGAAACCTTTGAAACTTTATGGCACGACCTTAAATAGCCTTAAGGTAAATATTGAAGAAGATTTTGTTTTGGTCGGCGCCGAACTGTTAAGGACCAATAGAAAATATTTGGTTACCCAAATGGGCCTTGGTTTGGAAAGCTCCAAGATTTTGGCGCGCATCGTTTTCGTGGGCAATGCTTTTGATTGGGGACTGGCGGTTTATCCTGAAGGCCCGCTGGTGGTATATCCGACATTCTCTTTTAGATTCGGAAGGTGAGAAAGGTGAAAAAAGTGACAAAGGTGACAAAGGCTAGCGAAGGTATCGCTTGTTTTTTCCTTGCCTTTTTCACTTTTGTCGCCTTTGTCACCTTTTTCACTTTTCCCTTAAGAGCGCAGGATCAACAATCCCCGCCACCCAAGGAAGCGCCGGCGGCCGAAGCGCCGAAAGTTGAGCAGAAGAAGGAAGAGCCTGATCTCGATGAATTCACCCGGCCGCCCCGCCGCCGCTTTATGCCTTATTACCGTTTTGAATTCGGTGAAGGGTTTTCGGTTCCCACCAAGGGTGATTTTTTCGCCAGTCATGAGGTGGCTTCACAGGTCGGCAGTTTATTTAAAGCCACGGATAAAATTAAGCTTTTCGGTCTTTACGACTTGACGTACGAGGGTCCCGGACTCATGCGCGCGGAAGGCCGTCTGTTCACCGAGCGCGCGATCCGCCACTCTTTTGTTTTTGAACCCTCGATGGAAGTCGAGTCCGTCGGCGTGGTGCGGTTAAAAGGTTTCGTGATTAATGAAAAAAGGCGAAGCGGCACCAATGAAATCTGGGGCCAGGGTCTTTATGATTACCAGGCCAGGGGCTTTTCACTGATCGTTGAGCGCGATGTTTTAGGCTTTAAGCTTTCCCCCGCCTTTCGGTTGACCGCAATGGAATTTCCCAACTTCACCGATCTTTTGCGCGAATTTCAACAGGCCGACCTAACGGCCGAGCTTTCGGGCGGCTTAATGGACCAAAACGTTTATGCCGTTTCACTCGGCGTTTCCAGGAGGCCGTTTAATTTGGGCGCCAGCGTCAGCGTCCAGAAATATAAAAATGAGCGTATCATCGGTTCAGCCGGCAGTTATCTTGGTGAAAAACAGAAGGACACGGTCACCGAGTTTACCGGAGACTTCGCGACTTCTCTCTGGCGGTTCAGCTTTGTGCCCCAGGGCGCTTTTCGCATGAAGCGATCGAATCAGAATTATCTGCGTTTCGAATTTTTTGGAGACACCAGTCCGGATTTTATTGAGAACAATTACGATTACAACGAGTACAGTTTGGGCGGCAAGGTTTTTCTTAATTTAACAAGCAGCAAGGCCCTGTACGGATCAATGGATTTAAACAACCGAACTTACACCACTCGGCCGCCCAGAACCGGAACCGGCGTTTATGAGCTCGGCAAAAAACAGAACACGGTGTGGGGCGCTTGGGGCGGCGGCGTTCAGTGGAAGGTGACCGATTACTCCACCTGGAACCTGGGGTATCATTTGGTTTTCAGCCAATCCAACATGAAGCAGGAAAAGTTCATCCCTTATAACTACACCGGCCACGTGATCGGTCTTTACTTCACCGTAGCTCCTTAATGTCCACAACAACCCTGGCGCGGCGCCTGGGCCTAGGCACCCTTCTTTTCTACGGCATCGGCGATATTTTAGGCGCCGGTATTTATGTTTTGGTCGGGAAGGTGGCCGGGATCGCGGGTCAAAGCGCTTGGCTCTCGTTTCTGGTGGCTGCGGCGCTGGCTTTGATAACGGGTCTAAGCTATGCCGAGCTCGCCTCGCGCATTCCTAAGAGCGCCGGAGCCGCGGCCTTTTGCGCCAGGGCTTTCCAACGCTATCCCCTTATTCCTTTTTTGGTCGGTTGTTTGATTTTAGCCAGCGGCATCACCTCCAGCGCCACGGTGGCGCTGGCCGTTCACGGCTATCTTGAAGTTTTTTTAACGGCTTCCCCCATTGTCACGGCCATCGGCTTGATTGTTTTGATCAGCTTAATTAATTTTTGGGGCATCCAGGAATCGGCCAACGCCAATTTATTGATGACCTTAATGGAGGTGTCCGGGCTTTTATTGGTTATCTTCGTAGGACTCGGCGTGGCGCGCAATCTCTCCGGCGCCGAAATGGCAACGAGAGTGACGCCGGACGCCGATTGGTCCGCGGTGATGACCGGAGCGACACTGGCTTTTTACGCCTTCATCGGATTTGAAGACATCGTTAATTTATCGGAGGAAACAAAAAATCCCGAACGCAACGTGCCACGGGCCATTCTGGGAGCGGTGGCCGTCACCTCCGTGATCTACTTGATCGTGGTTTTCGTGGTGCTCTGGACCATGACGCCCGTCCAAGCCGCGGCTTCGGGCCGGCCGCTTCTTGAGGTTTTGCGCTTGGGCGCTTTTCCTCTGCCCCCCTGGGCTTTCGCTTTGGTGGCGCTTTTTTCGGTGTCTAATACCGGACTGGCTAATTTGGTGATGGCGTCGCGTCTTCTTTATGGAATGGCCGACGGCGGTCTTTTGCCGCGTTCACTGACCAGGATTCATCCCACGCGGCGCACGCCGCACCTAGCTGTTTTGGCCGCGATGGCGCTGTGCATTTTAATGGTCGTCACCGGCACGGTCCAGATCATGGCCCAAACCACCAGCCTTTTGCTGGTCAGCGCTTTTGCCTTCGTGCATGTCAGCTTAATGATCGTGCGCAGAAGAGAGCCGGGTTCGGCGCTGGTTTTTAGGGTGCCGCGCGCCGTTCCCTATTTAGGAGTAGGCTTATGTCTATTTTTAATCTGCCGGTTCCCCGGCGCGGCCTATTTCCGCATGGCCGTAGTTTTGGCCACGGGTTCCATTGTTTATTTTCTTTTTCAGAGATCGAAAGAAAAGGTTTAGCGCAGGGGAGCCACCCTTGCCCCCAGACCCGAGAACCAGTCCCGACGGTTCTCCCCGCGTGCTCGCGGGGCCCCTCGGAGCAGCGCCTCCGGCGCCCCAGGTGCCGCGAGCTCTGCGAACGGCCTCCGCTACGGGGTACAAGGGTGGCTCCCCTGCGCTAAACCTTTTCGATCGAAAGCGGATCACCGCAT
>JACQJO010000063.1 GCA_016205025.1 Elusimicrobiota bacterium | reverse complement strand
GTGGAGGCCGTTCGCAGAGCTCGCGGCACCTGGGGCGCCGGAGGCGCTGCTCCGAGGGGCCCCGCGAGCACGCGGGGAGAACCGTCGGGACTGGTTCTCGGGTCTGGGGGCAAGGGTGACTCCCCTGCGCTAAACCCCTTCAATTAACCAGTTAAGGCTTCTTGGGTTTTGCTAAAATAGTCTAATTCACTTGATTTCTACTGAATTTAAGGACTGCAGGGGTCCCACCACTGGTGGGCCGGCGTCCTCGAAGCTCTGTGAATGAGGAGGCTCATCGTGGTTTATAACGTTACGTTAATCCCCGGGGACGGCACCGGACCTGAAATAACAGAAGCGACCAAACGCGTGGTGGAAGCCACCGGCGTTAAAATTAAATGGGAAGAGGTTGAATGCGGCGAGGGGGCCATGAAAAAACATGGCACACCCCTTCCGCCTTACGTCTTAGATTCCATCCGTAAAAATAAAGTGGCTTTAAAAGGCCCGATCACGACACCCATCGGGACCGGATTTCGCTCGGTCAACGTGGCCTTAAGGCATGAACTCGACCTTTACGCTTGTTTGAGACCCTGCAAGAGCTATCCGGGCGTTCGCTCCAAATATAAAGACATTGATCTCGTGGTGGTCAGGGAAAATACGGAGGACCTTTACCTCGGTATCGAGTTTGCTCCCGGCAGTGAGGAGGCCAAGGCCATTCGCGGCTTCTCAAAAGGAAAAATCAAAGAATCGGCCGCGATCTCCATTAAGCCCATTTCTCCGGAAGCTTCAAAAAAGATAGTCAAATTCGCGTTTGACTATGCCGTTGGGCACAAAAGAAAAAAAGTCACCGCGATCTGCAAGGCCAACATCATGAAGTTCACGGACGGGTTGTTCTATGACGCGGCGCGCGAAGTGGCCAGGCAGTACAGCGGCCGCGTGGAGTACGAGGAGCGCTTGATTGACAACATGTGCATGCAGTTGGTTCAAAAACCGGAACTTTATGATGTTTTAGTCCTGCCCAATCTTTATGGCGATATTCTTTCGGACCTCTGCGCTGGCCTGGTGGGCGGCCTGGGCGTCGCTCCTGGAGCCAACTTTGGCGACAACGGAGCGCTTTTTGAAGCGGTTCACGGTTCCGCCCCCAAATACACCGGCCAAAATAAGGTCAACCCAACGGCGGTGATCCTATCCGCGCAGTTGATGCTGGAGCACCTGGGTGAGACCGAAGCGGCGGCAAAGCTGGAACGGGCAGTGGCGGATGTGATCCGTGAGGGGAAACGCGTGACTTACGATTTGGGCGGCACCGCCGGCACATCCCAGATGGGCGACGCCATCATTGAGAAGCTGGCTAAAGCGAAACAGCCGGTCCACTAAAAATTCTTAATTTTTAGATACTAGATACTGGATAAGAAGATAAAAAGACCTCTTTTTATTCTTAATATCTAGAATCCAGTATCAAGCATCTTGCTTTAATTGATGATCTACAAAACCGAAGATATCCTTGAAGAAGAAGGATTAAGCTTTGAGGGCCCTCTGCCGGAGGTGCCCGGTTTAGGCGAAGACCTCGCGGCCGGCGACTCGGCCGCCCTGGCCGGACCCCCCTGGACGCAGTTTGAAATTTCCGTGGGGTCCAAAGAACTGTTGCTGGTGGGCAGCGTCAAGGTCAAACTGAAACTAAACTGCGGCCGTTGCGCCGATAAATTTGAACAGGAGTTTAATCAAGATTTTGAGGAAACCTTCCCGTTGACGCAAGTCGAGATTAATGTGGCCGAAGAAATCCGCCAGGCAGTTATTTTGACTTTGCCGGATAAGCCTCTTTGCCGCGGAAACTGCCTGGGGCTTTGCCCCATTTGCGGAGCCAATAGAAATACCAAGGCCTGCGGTTGCCGCCAAATAAACCCAACGCCATTTGGTAAACTAAAGGACATCATCAAGGAAAGAGAGGGCGAACGCTAAAGAATATGCCAAATCCCAAAAAGAAACACACCAGACATCGAACCGGAATCCGGCGGGGTTCCAATTGGAGATTAGAGCCGGTGAGTTACTACTCCTGCCCTAATTGCAAAAATCCTAAATTGCCCCACGCGGTGTGCCCGTCCTGCGGTTTTTACGCCGGGCGCCAAGTCGTGGCGCCGAAAGTTAAAAAAACCAAAGAAGAGCCGCAAGGCCAATAGCTCCCACGTTACCTCATCAGGAATTCTCCCTCCGTCAAAAACTAAACAAGGCCAAAAAATTAGCCCTTCTTTTAGAGGACCGCCTGGCCCAGGGTGTGTCGTTGTTTCAGGTAATCCAACCCAACGCTCTCTATGACTATGTCATCGTGGCCGGCGTCACCTCAAAACCTCACCTGCAAGCCCTGGAAGGCTGCTGCCGCCGGGAACTCAAAGAATGGGGCTTTGAGCTTACTAAACCGACGGAGGGCAGAACCTCGTCTTCTTGGCGCGTGGTTGACGGCGGATTTCTGGTTATCCATTTGATGACTCAAGAGGCACGCAAACGCTACAATCTGGAAAATGTCTGGTCCAACGGAAAAACCGTCGCCTTCGCCAAAAATAAAAAAACCGTCAAAAAACGCGCCCGCGTCCTCGTCTAGCTTTTTTCATGAAACCCCACGCTCTCGATGAACTGCGCCGTTTAATCGTCCGGGCCGGCGAAAACCGCTTATCGTTGCCCGAAATCATGGCGGAGATCCCTCCGGAATTCTTGCGCCGGGAAAGCGACGTCGCTGTCGCGGCAGGATTTCTTTTGGCCAAAAAAAATAAAGGCGGAAAACCCCTTGATCTGGTTGGGCGACTTTTGGAAAACATTCCGCCTTCCCCTTTGATTGAAAAGGGATCGGTGCACCCGCCGGGGTATCTGAATCTCAAGCTCTCTAGCGGCGCTTTTTTAGAACTAATCGATCAAATTTTGACGCAAGGCGATCAATACCCTCAAAACTTTCCCTGGCAAACGCTGGGGGTTCCGGATCAGGTTTTGCTTGAATTCTGCAGCGCTAATCCCACCGGCCCCCTCCATTTCGGTCACGCCCGCGGGTCGGTTTTGGGGGATACTCTGGCCAGGATATGGCGGCATCTGGGTGTCAAGGTAACAACGGAGCACTACATTAATGATATAGGAACTCAAATCGAACGCTTAGGCGCCTCTTTGTCCGCGCGTTACCAACAAGAGGTGTTGGGCCGCCCGGAGGCCGCGGTGCCGCAAGACGGCTATCACGGCGATTATTTGAAAACGCTGGCCAAAAAACTGCCTTCCGGCCTTGATCCCGCCGACACCAAGAAGTTCGCCGAACTCGGCAAAGAAGAACTTCTGGGACTAATTAAAGGACAGCTCAAGGAGCTTGGGATACGTTTTGATCTTTGGTCGCCTGAATCCGCCCTGCATGAAAACGGAAAAGTGACCGGGATCATCGAGGACCTGAAGCGAAAGGGCTATGTCGCTGAAAAAGATGGCGCCCTTTGGTTTACCGCCAAAGGGTTAAGCGAGGAAGATAAAGAGAGGGTGTTAAAACGCTCGGACGGCCGCACCACCTATTTTGCGAGCGACCTGGCCTACCACCAAGACAAATTCTCCCGGGCCCCATCCGGACCGGTCATTAACATCTGGGGAGCGGACCATCATGGCTATGTGCCCCGGATGAAGCTGGGCATCGAGGCTCTGGGTTTAGAGGCCAAGCGCTTTGAGGTAATTCTGGTTCAGATGGTGCGGTTATTTAGAGCGGGCCAGCCCGTCACTCTGTCCAAACGCGCCGGGGAAACCATGACGCCCGGCGAGATTATCGAAGAGGTGGGTTTAGATGCTCTGCGCTTTTTTCTTAACGCCCGGAGCCCCAACGCCCAGCTGGATTTTGACCTGGACTTGGCCAAAAAAACAACGCCGGAAAACCCAGTTTACCTGATCCAATACGCCCATGCCCGCATTTGCTCCATCGAAAGAGAAAAAGCAACCCGAGGAGTGTCATGGCCCCAAGAAAAATTGGTGCCTGGCTCCAATTTTTCATTAGAGAACGACCCCAAAACCCGCGAACTAGCCGTTTCCCTGCTTTTCTTTTCGGAGGCTTTGCTGGCCTCGGCCTTGCGGCGGTCGCCGCACCATCTGGCCAGCTACCTTATAGACCTGGCCCGGACTTTTAACGGTTATTACGAAACCCACCCCGTCCTGGCGGAATCCAGCCAGGAACTGGCCTTCGGACGTTTCCGGCTATGCTTGGCGGCCAAACAGATCCTGGCTACCGGCCTTAACCTTCTGGGCGTTTCTCATCCCGAGCGGATGTAAAACCCCCTGGGACTTTTGGGCAATCCAAATAGGGACTAAAGTCCCTATTGTAACGATCTAGTTCACCCTAAAATATTAGGAATGAAATTCCTTATCACAAGCTGTCTTATCTTGACGGGCCAAGGTTTCCTTGGGGCCCAGGGGGCGGTGGATAAAACAACCCCCGATTGTGCCGGCCGAATCAGTTACACCGGCAACGACGAGAGAAAGGCCGAAATTCCGGTTTTTGTCTGTTTAAACCAAAACGATAGTCCTATCGGGGTATTTTTCCACAGCTATGAAACCAGGGGAAAGCTTCAGTGGGTACCCAGGCAGGCTTTTTTAAACCTCGGCATGCGCTTAACTCATGAAGGAATTGAGGTTAAGGATCCGGAGGGGAACCCGAAAACTCTTCCGTTTGATCCGGGATCCGGGGCTTACGGCTCCATGAGGGTCAGAAATGTTTATTTTTTTGAGGTAGCTAAAAAAAATTTAAGAATGAAGCATAGGTGGTTAAAAAAACGGCCCGATTACTGCGCGAGCCGGGTAACCTACGAGCCACCGGAAAACCGCCCGGGCCTGTTCCCGGAAGTTTCAGTCTGTTTGGATCGAGAGGGCGTTGCCCAGGGCGTTTCCTTCAAAAGCGACCAAACCCAAGGCCAAACAAAATGGCTAAGCGCCGGCGATATCTGGTCCTTTGGCTATGTCCTAACGGAGGGGGGCTTAGTGGGGCTGGGCAAAACAATTTACAAAGACGGCTCGTTTCGGTTTGAGCGTTTCATTGACGGCTCCGATTACCGGGCGATCGCCCACAGCGAGAGGGCCACCCTGTTTCCCTATGGCGGCAACTCCGAAGCGCAAAGCTTATTTTTTAACATGCAGGCTAAAGCGTTGATGGAGACCGATCAATTGGCCAAAAATTTTGCGAATAAATGCGCCGAGACTGTTTTTTACCCGCAAAGCGCGCCGGGCGCTAAAAAAAGCTCCGACATATCAGTCTGCCTTGACGAACAGGGCACACCGCTTCAGGTGGTCTTCTTAAAGGAACAAAAGAACGGGGGATTTAAAGTTTACGGATTAACGGCGCAGGAACTGCGCGAGGAGGGCGAGGTGCTGACCGCCGCGGGTTTAGTGCCGCTCGATGCTTTCCAGGATAATAAACCCTCCGGCCTTTCCATGAAAAGTTTTGGAACGCTAAGGGGTGAAGACCACTTGGCTCACATCTTCTCGCAAAGAAAAAATAAAGCGAGATAGCGCCCCCCTGGCAAAACTTCCCCAAGTCCGTCATTGCGAGGAGCAGCAGCGACGAAGCAATCTCATAAAAAGAGCGAACCTTCTTATGGGATTGCTTCGCCCGGGGCTCGCAATGACAGAATGGGGAATTTCTGCCCCCCTGGGACCTTCGGGCAATTCCTTTAGGACTTTAGTACCAAGTTCAATTTGGGCCTTTAGACTCTCCCCATGAAAGGCCGATTCCGGTATGCTATGGCGAACCGATGAAGCACTCCGTTTCTATCGTTTTATCCTGGCTGGCCCTGGGCGGCTCCTGGTCGCAGGCCGCCCTGCCCGTGCCCACGCACGCCAACTTAAAGCATCTGGGCTATTTCTACGCCGCCGGCCGGTACGGGGATTTCACCTCGGAGGTGGCCGGCTATACCAATCTTTTCATTGTTTGGTCCAACGGCTACAGCGGAGACTGCTGGCAGGGTTGTGGCAGCGCACAGGCGCCTCAATTCCAACAAGGTTTGCAAAACGCGTTTAATGCCAATAAGGACATTTATATCGGCATAGGCCACGTTATACCCGACGCGGATTGGTCCTCACGATGGAGCGATATGCTGGATATCGCCAAACCCTTTTGGAGCAAAGTCAAATACCTGGAGCTCTACGATGAACCCGATTGGGATAAAAACGAAACAGAGGCCAAACTTAACGAACTCAAAAATCTTTTAAACCAAAAAGGCATGGCGAACAGGCCCATGGGCATTATCTACACAACAAATGCCATGTTAACTGGGGATGCCTTCACCGCGCCCAGCTTGAACTGGGTGGGCATCGAGGGCTATATTAACGCTCCGGGAAGCCCGGATTCGCAAACCAATGTCAATAACCTTAACAGCCTCCTGGATCAATCCAAAGCGCGCGTTCCCAGCGGCAAACAGATCATATTCACCATGATGGCTTATGACCGAAACGGTAACTGGACGAATATCCCAACCCTGGCGGACCTGCAGGAGCCGGTGTATCTAAAGGCCTTTAATGATTCAAGAGTGATAGCCATCACTATGTATTCTTATGCCAGGCCGGGGGGAAGCCGCGATCATCCGGAGCTTAAAGCCAAACATCAAAATATCGCCCAGGCCATGGGCTTAACGGCGCCTCTTGGCGACACCACGCCGCCGACGGTCAATATCAATACACCGGCCAATAACTCCACGATTACGCAAGCCACCATTGTTTTGGCTCGAGCCACCGACAACATCGGCGTGACCAAAGTGGAGTTCTACGTTGACGGTGTTCTTAAATTTACCGATGGCGTGCCTTCCTCCTTAGGTGACTATGGTTTTTCCTGGAATATAGCCGGCTACGCCAATGGAGCCCACGTGATCCTGGCCAAAGCTTTCGATGCGGCCGGCAACACCGCTAACTCGCAAATTACGCTTTTCATCGGTTCACCGGGGGATACGACGCCTCCCGTTATTAGCAATGTTTCGGCATCCTCCAACGAAACGGTATCCGGCATCAAAACGATCAGCGTCAATGCCACTGACAATGTGGGAGTCGCCAAAGTTGAGTTTTACATTGACGGCATTTATAAAGCCGAAGACACCACGGGCCCTGAATACACTTACAGCTGGAACACCGCGCTCTACACCAACGGCCCTCACTCCTTCTACGCCAAGGCTTATGACACCAGCGGCAACAGCGCCACCAGTTCCATCTTCAACGTCACGGTTGCCAACGCTTCCAATCCCAACGTCAACGGCGCGCAGTTTGTTTCGCATTCCGTTCCTTCCTCCATGAATCCGGGCCAAAACTACACCGTTTCACTCACCATGAAAAATAACGGAACCACGCTCTGGACTTCAACCGGCGGCTACAAGCTCGGCTCGCAAAACCCCCAGGATAACAACCGCTGGGGCTTAAGCCGGATTTTTATGGCATCCGGCGAACAAATCGTCCCCAACCAAAATAAAACCTTTAACTTTACAGTCACCGCGCCCACAACTCCGGCGGTCTACAATTTCCAATGGAAAATGTTAGTCGAAAATTTGGAATGGTTCGGCGACACGACAACCAATGTTTCGGTGACGGTTTCCTCGTCCTCCGGCAACCCATCCGAGCCTTCCGATTCCCTATCATTCACCGAAGCCTACGCTTACCCCAATCCGGCCACCGGCGACAGGGTTACGCTTCAGATGCAGCTTACCGGTCCGGCTGACAAAATAGAGTTCCGTTACTACACCACCGTCGGAGAGCTGGTCGGACATGAGCAAGTCGCCAATCCGGCCGCCAACGGCGGCTCATTTGCCTACAAGCATTCGTGGGACACCTCGGGACTCGTTTCCGGGACTTATTTGTACCTGATTCAGGCCTCCAGATCCGGCCAGTCCGTTTCCAAAACCGGCAAAATCGCGATCGTAAAATAGACCTTTCTCTCCCACTGCGCTTATCCCACTTGATTTAAGGTTGCGTTATTCTTAGGATTCTGGAATCCAACCATCGGGGTTTGGCCAAAATGATGCATAACAATTGCGACGATGAGACTTAAAGACAAAACCGCGCTGATCACGGGCAGCGCTCAAGGCATCGGCAAGGCCATAGCCAAACTTTTTTTGAGCGAAGGGGCCAAGCTTTTTCTGTGCGATCTTGACGCCGGCCTTCTTGAAACGACGGCCAAAGAGCTCGACCCTTCCGGCGGGCGGGTGGCCGTTTCGGCTGGCAACGTGGTCAAAAAAGAGGACGCCGAAGCCGCGGTGGAAAAAGCCGTAAAAACTTTCGGGCGGGTGGACATCTTAATCAACAACGCCGGCATCACGAAAGACAATTTATTGATGCGCATGTCGGATGAGGAATGGGACGCGGTTTTAAACGTCAACTTGAAAGGAGCGTTTAATTTCGCGCGAGCCTGCGCCAGACCCATGATGAAGCAACGTTGGGGCCGCATCATCAACATCGCCTCCGTCGTCGGCCAATTCGGCAACGCGGGCCAAGCCAACTACGCGGCCAGTAAAGGCGGCTTAATCGCGATGACTAAAGCCATAGCCAAGGAACTGGCCACCAGAAATGTCCTCTGCAACGCGGTGGCGCCCGGTTTTATCAGAACCCGCATGACGGAAAATTTGCCCGAAGAGATTAAAAAATTCTATCTGACCGCCATCCCCATGGGACGCTTCGGTGAAGCCGAAGAAATCGCCAAGGTATGTTTATTTTTGGCGTCAGATGATATAAGCTACGTCACCGGGCAAGTTATAGGAGTCAATGGTGGATTTTACATGTAGGATAAAACGAGCCGGGGGCGGTAAAGCAGTTGCCCTTCATTCAAGGAGAGCAAGGGCCTATCTGCCTTCCAGCCGAATGAATAAGGTGACAGGAGGCAATCGAAATGTCTGACAATGACATCGAGTCAAGAGTAAAAAAAATCATCGTGGAGCAGTTGGGAGTGGACGGCGCGGAGGTATCCCCAAACTCCCATTTCGTCAACGATCTGGGCGCCGACTCCCTCGATACGGTGGAACTGGTGATGGCTCTTGAAGAAGAGTTCAACGCCGAGATACCGGATGAAGACGCCGAAAAAATCCAGACCGTGGGCCAAGCCGTCGATTACATAAAAACCCACGCCAAGAAATAAGCCGCGGCAGTTGTCGCGGTCCATTGATATCGCCGATCGCAAGCGTGCGCGGTCATAGTGTTTATTCAACACAAACGCCTTTGAAAGAAAAAGGGATTGAAGACATCCGAATCCTTCAAAAGGTTTTGGGCCGCGTATTTAAAAACCCGGACCTCCTGGATCTCGCTCTCACCCACAGTTCTTACAGCTCGGACCGCAAAGATCCCAACTCCAACGAACGGCTTGAATTTTTAGGAGACAGCGTTTTTAACATGCTGATTGCGGAATACCTCTACACCAAGTTCAGCCGCGCCGATGAGGGAAAACTCTCCAAACTCAAATCCATGCTCGTGGCCAAAAAAAGCCTTTTGGAGCTGGCGGAATACCTAAACCTGGAAAAATACCTCAAAATCGGCTCTAACGAAACGCGCGAAATCCGCGATTCCATGGCCAGGGAACATGAGAACATCATGGCTAACGCGGCTGAAGCGGTGATCGGCGCCTTGTATCTGGAAGCGGGCCTGGAAACCTGCCGCGATCTGATCATCGGGCAATGGATCTCCAAGAAAAAACGCCTTGTCATCAGGGACTACAAAAGCCGTTTGCAGGAAGTCATTCAGAAAACCTACAAGAAGGTTCCCGAGTACCGGGTTCAGCGCTCCTGGGGCCCCGAGCACTTCAAAACCTTTGAAGTTGAGGCTTGTTTTGAGGGAAAAATCCTCGGGCGCGGGGTGGGAAAAAATAAAAAGGAGGCCGAGCAGGTGGCCGCCAAAGGAGCCTTGAGGAGCTTGAAGGAAATTTTAAAACCACAGAGGAGTTGAATATATGTTGTTGACCCTGGATCATGAATTTAGCGACGAGCAGAAGGAGATCATCAAGCTGGCGCGCGAGCTCGCGGAGAAAAAAGTCAAGCCCGCGCGCAGTGAATGTGATGAAAAAGAAAAATTCCCCGTCGAGGTTGTGGAAGATATTAAAAAAGCGGACTTGTTCGGCGTTTATCTTCCGCAGGAATACGGCGGTTTCGGCGGGGCCAACACCGAACTTTGCTTGGTGACGGAAGAGCTGGCCAAGGCCTGCGGCGGCATTGCTCTGTGCGTGGCGGCCTCGGCGCTCTGCGGATTGCCGATTCTGATGTTCGGCACCGAAGAGCAAAAAAAGCGATGGCTGCCTCAACTGGCGAGCGCCCAAAAATTGGGCGCCTTCACCATCACCGAACCAGACGCCGGCTCCGATGCCACAGCCACGCAGGCGACCGCCAAAAAAGATGGGGATTACTACATCATCAACGGTCTTAAAAACTTCTGTTCCAACGGAGAAGTGGCCGGCATCTATACGCTTTTTGCCTCCACTAATCCGGCCAGGGGTCCGCGCGGCATCACCGCCTTTGTGGTGGAAAAGGGCACGCCGGGATTTTCTTTCGGAAAAAAGGAAACCAAGATGGGCATCCGGGCCAGCCCCACTTACGAACTGGTTTTCAAAAACTGTAAAGTGCCCGCCACCAACCGCCTGGGGGAGGAAGGCCACGGCCTTTTCGTGGCTCAAGCCACTTTTGATTTTTCAAGGCCCGGGGTCGGCGCGCAAGCCCTCGGTATCGCCCAGGGAGCTTTGGATGAAACGATCAAATACACGCGCACCCGCAAACAGTTCGGACAAACGGTCATCTCGTTTCAAGCCATTCAGCACATGATCGCGGATTGCGCCACCAAGATTGAAACCGCCAGGGCCCTTCTTTATTCGGTCAATAGAGTCATGGACCGGACAATTAAGCAAGCGGTAACGAAGAGCCTTTCTTCGGGCAAAAGCGTCTATGACGAAATGCGCTCGTTAAGAAGCGACCGGCTGACCAAGTATTCCGCCATGGTTAAACTGTCCTGCTCCGAGACCGCGATGCAGGTGACGACCGACTGCGTGCAGATGTGCGGCGGCATCGGCTACATGCGGGACTTCCCGGTTGAAAAGTATATGCGGGACGCCAAAATAACCCAAATCTATGAAGGCACCAGCCAGATCCAAAAAAATGAAATCGCGATGATGATTATCAAAGAATACGCGGCCGGAGCCAGGGCCGCCAAAGAATTGGTGGGAGCGTAGCATGGCTTTAAATATCGTTGCCTGTATCAAACAGACGCCGGCTACCACCTCGATCCAGATTGATCCCAGTACGGGCCAAATCTTAAGCGAAGGGGCAACTTACGCCATCAGTCCTTTTGACGAGTACGCCTTAGAGGAGGGCATCCGGCTTAAAGAGAAGATCACGGGAAGCTGGGTTGCGGTCTTGACCATGGGGCCGCCGAGAGCCGAGGAGATCCTGCGCGAAGCCATCGCGCGCGGCGCCGACAGCGTTTACCATTTATGCGACGCCGCATTTGAAAATTCGGACACTTACGCCACGAGCTATATCTTGTCTAAAGCCATCCGCAAAATCCAACAAGACAAAGGGAAGATTGATCTCGTCATCTGCGCCAAACAAACCAATGACAGCGACTCCGGACAAGTGGGACCCGGGCTGGCCGGGTGGCTGGATTGGCCGAACGTTTCTTTTGTCAAAAAAATCGCTGAAATTACCGACAAAAAAATCGGCGTTGAGCGCATGATGGAAGACGGAACGGACGCCCTGGAGATGGAACTGCCGGCCTTGATTTGCGTCGTTAAGGAAATCAATGAGCCAAGATTGCCCTCTCTTAAAGGAAAAATGGCGGCCAAAAAGACCGCTATCGCTAAATGGACGGCGGCTGACATCGGCGCCGACGCCGCCAAAATCGGCCAGCAAGGCAGTCCAACGGCGGTGATCGAGCGCGCCTCGCCCCCCAGACGGTCGGGGGGAACGCGCATCGAGGGGGGGACTCTGGAAGAAAAAGCTAAAAAATTCGTGGATAAACTCAAAGAGCTAAAACTTTTATAAAAGGAAACCGTGTCACAGATGTTCCCCAGGCTTGTCATTGCGAGTGGCGCTGCGGCGCCACGCGGCAATCTCATGCAAGGGGATCCCTTTTTTGAGATTGCTTCGCCCGGGCTCGCAATGACAGAATGGAGAATATCTGACCATGCCGCAACAATTATCGGATCATAAAAATATTTGGTGTTTCGCCGAAGTCAGGCATGGCCGGCTGGTTGGCACGATATTTGAACTTTTGACAATCGGCGGCAATCTGGCCGAAGAGCTGAAAGAAGACTTATGCGTTGTTCTGGCGGGAGATAAGCTGGATCAATGGACAAAAGAGCTGTTCGAAGCCGGACCTAAAAAGATTTACCTCATTGAACACCCCAGCCTGGCCAACTTTTCCGATGAAGCGTACGCCAAGACGCTGGCTGAATTGGCAAAAAAAGAAAAACCGAATAAATTTTTGTTTCCCGCCTCAACGATCGGACGCTCCATCACCGGACGTCTCGCCGTCTATTTAAACACCGGCGCGGCGGCTGACGCCACCGAGCTCTCCGTCGGCGCCGGGACCAACGGGGTTCCCGCCGGAACATTAAAGACCGTGCGTCCGACTTACGGCGGCAATGTTTTGGCCACCGTCATTTGCCCGCGCACGCGGCCTGAAATCGTCAGCGTGCGTCCCATGGTGTTTCCGAAATCTCAAAAAACACCGGGCAGAACCGGGGAAACTGTCCGCGTCGCGGTTAATCCGGAAACTTGGAAAACAAAATTTACCAGCTTTACGCCGGAAAAAAGCGCCGAGATTGATCTGGCCTCGGCGGATAAAATCGTTTCCGGCGGAAGAGGTTTGGGTAAAACGGAAGGCTTTGAAATCATACGATCCTTGGCCAACGAACTCGGCGCCGCAGTTGGGGCGTCGCGCGCGGCGGTTGACGCCGGCTGGATACCTTACCGGCACCAAGTGGGTTTGACCGGACGAACCGTCCGGCCAAAACTCTACGTGGCTTGCGGCATTTCCGGACAGGTCCAACACTTGGCCGGCATGGGGCAAGCGGATGTTATCTGCGCTATTAATACCGACCCCGAATGTCCCATGATGAAGTTGGCCACATTTTCCATCGAAACAAACCTGTACGAATTCATTCCTCTTGTTATACGAGAAATCCAAAAATATAAAAATTAAGAAGGGGTTTAGCGCAGGGGAGTCACCCTTGAACCCAGTGGAGGCAAAACCCCTCTCCTCCCTTCGGATCCTCTCCCCGCAATGCGGGGAGAGGATGGTTCTCGGGTCTGGGGGCAAGGGTGACTCCCCTGCGCTAAACCTTTTCTTTTAACC
>JACQJO010000064.1 GCA_016205025.1 Elusimicrobiota bacterium | reverse complement strand
GTGGAGGCCGTTCGCAGAGCTCGCGGCACCTGGGGCGCCGGAGGCGCTGCTCCGAGGGGCCCCGCGAGCACGCGGGGAGAACCGTCGGGACTGGTTCTCGGGTCTGGGGGCAAGGGTGACTCCCCTGCGCTAAACCCCTTCTTAGATTTTGAATTTAAGGCAAATATAGTCCGGCACTCAACGAATAAACCGGAGGTATCTAGGGTCCAGGAATCCTGCCTAACCTGCGCTGGTGACAAGCTCTTTGTTAACGGCCGGCGCTTTGGGTTCAAACGGGAACGCTTCCCGCCTAGCGCGCAGGGGCCGGACCCACTTGGTGAAATTGGAGGGCCGAAGGCTGTATTCCTGGATCAACCGGACAATCTCGGAAGTGGGCAAAAATTTCTCCCAATCAAGTCTTAAAATCCGGACTCCGGCGTCTTGCATCTCATCTAAAAACTGAAGGTAGTTGTTGCGAAGCGCGGTCAGGTAATCGAGCGTGATCGTTCGCTCCATCGTGCGGCCGCGAACCCCGATTCTCTCCAAAGCCTTCTGAGGGCTGCAATCTAGGTAAATCAGCAACTGCGGGTAAACCAGCTCGTGAAGGACCATGTTGTCAAAAAGATCGAGATACGTGGCGTAATCCAAATCAGAGATCAGCTTATCCGGATGGTTGTTCAACATTCGGGCGAAAATCGTGTCCTCCCAAATGGTCCTGTCCTGGATAACGCCCCGGATTTTACCCAAGCTGATTCTGGCCACGAACTCTTTATGCTGGCGGAAGCGATGGTTTAAAAGCCAAATCTGCATGACCGCGGCGTAAGATTTCATGTCCCCATAAAAACGCTCCAGATAGGGATTTCCCCCCACTTCTTCTAATATAGGGTCGAAACCCAGCGCCTGCGCCAAATCAACCGTTAACGTTGATTTCCCAACTCCGATGATTCCCGCGATGCCGATATATCCCTCTGCAAACATACTGCCCCCTAAATAAAAAAATTACTGACTCTGCGCTTTTTGTTCCTCCTTTTTCTTTTCGCCGCCATCTTTCGCGGCCACCTCTTTTGTTTTCGGAGCTTTAATCCTTTTGATGACGACCTTTTTCATGACAATCGGTTTTAACGGCATATCCCTGGCGTCGCGCTGCGCGCTAGTGATTTTATCCACGACGTCCTGACCCTCAACAACTTCTCCGAAAATCGTGTGGCGGTCGTTTAACCAATCGGTCGCGGCCACCGTGATGAAAAACTGACTGCCGTTGGTGTTAGGTCCGGCGTTGGCCATCGCCAACTTTCCGGGCTTACTAAACCGAAGCGAAGCGTCAAACTCATCGTCAAATTTATAACCCGGGCCTCCGGTTCCCTTGCCCAGAGGGTCGCCGCCCTGGATCATGAATCCCGGAATCACGCGATGAAAAATCAACCCGTCATAAAACTTTTTCTTGACTTGTTTACCCGTCTTGGGATCCGTCCATTCTTTTTTGCCTTCGGCAAGTTCCGTAAAATTGGCCACGGTTTTAGGCGCTTTATCTTCAAATAGTTTGCAGGCAATTTTGCCCAGCGTCGTTTCGAAAGTGGCATAAGTCCCCGGCCCAAGACTCATGGCCGCCGGCTTTGCGGCCTTTGTTTCTTTTTTTGGTTTATCAGCGGCAAAAGAAACCCCGGGCGATGCGAGCGCGGCCAATAGAAACAACATCGCGACTCCCCTTTTCATTTATATATCCCCCCATCGAACGATCAAAGATTTATCTACGGTTTGTTTATTTTACTTTAATTGCCGGCGGAGGGAATTGAACCCACACGGTACCAAGTACCACGCGATTTTGAGTCGCGCGCGTCTGCCAGTTCCGCCACGCCGGCGATAGTGGATATTTTAGAAGGTTTCGAGCCTTTATTGTTTAGCCGGCAGCGGTTTTTTAAGGACTTTTTCGATCGCCGTTACCAAAATTTCCACGGTAAACGGCTTGGTTAAAAATTCCGCGGCGTTAAGTTTGATCAAATCCTGAAAATCCTTATCAAAATATTTGGCCGTGATGAACACAACCGGCAGGTTTTTGAGATTGTCGTCCTTCTGCATCTCCTGCAAAACCTCGTAACCGGTCATCTCCGGCATGTTGTTGTCTAAAATCATGAGATCGGGTTTTTTTTCCTTCAGCTTATCCAGCGCTTGTTTACCCGTGACCGCCTCGGTAATGTTGCAGTCATAACGGCCCAGCATGGCGGCGTAAAGCTGCCTCGTGGGCAGCATGTCTTCGGCAATTAAAATTTCAACCACTCAAAATCCTCCTCCATACGCTAACCCTAATAAAATTGAAAAGCAAGAGCTAAACCGCAAAAGCTTTCCAGGACCGCTTAGCCAGCCACCAGCCAAACGAGGCCGCGGCAAGGGAAATGGTCAGGTAGCCGGCGCCCAAAACGCTGATCCAGGCCCAGTCTGCGCCATCCATCGAACGGTGAAAATACCTGATCTTGAAAAAATACTGAATCGGCCAAGCGAAAACGGACAGCGTGATCACCACGAATATCAAAGCGCAGACAGCGTAAAGAAAACCGCCGAAAGAAGTCTCTATCTGGATGATATTCTCAAACCGGGTCTTGGGAAACGCGCTGCCAATGCCCAGGGCCATCGCGGGCAAAACCGAAGAGCAGAAAATAGAGGCCGCCAAATAAATCGGAATCAGCGCCGGGTCCGTGCCCAAGAGAAGCGGGGACACGCAAACCAAAATGCCTCCGATTACATTTAAAAAAATAACGCTGAAAAGAAGCTTGGCGCCCAAAAGCTCCTCGGCCCGCACCGGACTGGTCTTAACGATCCAGGCGTATTGAAGCTCAAGACTCGGCTGCGGGAAACAAAAACGAAGGGAAAGAGCGGCAATGATAAAAAGCCCCAAGGCAAGATTAATGAAGGACATGAAATTTTTAAGGTGCGGGGTGTCCATGGGCAATCTGTAGATGGACACTAAATAAATGGCGCCGACAGCCAATATGAATGAGACGTTTGAAAACCTCTGTGAATCCCTCAAGAAAAACTTAATCTCTTTGAGAATAAAAATTCTGCGCAAGGAAAGCGGGGCCGGGGAACAGGACTCTTTCTCTCCCCCTGTTTCGGCTATTGTCTCGCCGGGGTCGCAACCGCCTTCTAAGACCCGCGCCCACCGGCGGCGGGTTAGAATCTTGGTGCCCATGAAAATGAGAAGAGCCAAACCTCCCGCGGCAAAAAGGCCCACAATGCCCATGGCCTGGAACATCCTTTCCCAGTCATGGGCGATATAAGCGTTCATCGCCTCAACATACCACCGGGAAGGCAAAAACGAAGCCGCCGGGCTCTCCAGGTAAGCCAAATACTCCAAAACGTCTTCCAATTCATCCGGGCGCATCAGTTTCTGGGGAAGCGTCAACCGAATGCCGGCATAAAGCATCACGAAAATTAAAACTCCCAAAACCCCCAAAAGCTCTTTCAGCTTCTGCCTGGGAAACAAAGACACAAACAAAGAGGCCATGGCAATGCCGGCGGAAGCGGCGCAAATCGCGAAGGGAACAAAAAGAAGAAGGGCGGCCAGCATGAAGCCCGCGTCCTGCCCTTTAAGTTTCATTAAAACAGCGAGGAAAGGAACCAAAACCAGAGCCACCATCCAGCTGGCGTGCAGAGCCGCTTCTTTGGCTTTTCCAAGGTAAATAACAAGACTTTTAATGGGCCAGGAAATGAGCAAACTTAAATCCTTGGCCCCAAAATGCGTCGAAAGGCTGGTCACCATGGCCGACAAGGCGATCAGAAAAAAAGAGGACAAGAACGCGATTTCAAAAAGTTTTTTCATCAAAAGATTCCCGATCGCCGTGACGCCGGAGATGTAAGAAAGGGCCCGGTAAAACCACCAATGAAGGCACCCCACCAATAGAAAGCCGAACAGAACGACCGAAACCACCTTGATAATTTCCCACCGGCTTTCCATTGCGGAGCGCGCCCAGTTCCGGAACATGCGCCAGCGCGCCAATAGGAGTGAATTCATGTGCTAAGTTCTTTAGTACTTGAGTTCTTTGGTACTTGAGTGCAACGAAGGGGACTGCTTTCATTCACTAACGCACTAAAGAACTGACGCACTTAAGTACTCTTCAACGTTGCCTTCAAAAACATCTCTTCCAGATCGCCATTGTGGCTGATTCCGGTGTTTTGTCCATGCAGACTATCGCCCAGTTCTTTTTTGGTGCCCACGAAACGCAAGCGGCCGTCCGTGATAATCCCGATCTTGTGCGCCACTTCCTCCGCCAAGGACAGCACATGGGTTGAAACCAACACCGCCCCGCCCTGCCGGGCGTGATCCACGATCAACTGCCGGACCGCGCGGATAGATTTTGGGTCAAGGCCCACCAGGGGCTCGTCTAAAAGCCAGACCGAAGACTCCCGCATCAAGACGCTGGTAAAAACAACTTTTTGCTTCATGCCGTGCGAAAAACTTTCCAGAAGTCTTTTGGCGCGAACTACCGAACCAAGCTCGAAGAGTTCCAGGTAATGCTCCGCTTTCCCGGCCCAGCCGTTGTCTAATTTATAAATGCCGGCAATCAGCTCCAAAAACTCCCACGCGGTCAGCTTAGGGTAAACGTAGGGCTCATCCGGGATCAACCCGATCTTTTTTTTGGCTTCGATAGAATCGCGCAGAACGTCAATGCCTGCCACGCGAATCGTGCCTTGGTCCGGAAAAAGCAAACCGCAAAGAAGTTTAATCGTCGTGGTCTTTCCCGCTCCGTTGGGCCCCAAAAGCGCGAAAATCTCCCCGGGGGCGACATGGAGATTCAAATCTTCCAAGGCCTGAATCCCACCATAACTTTTAAAAACGTTTTGAATCTCAATCATGATTAGTAGGGTAACAGAGGTTGGGATAAGTTTCTAGCGTAGCTTAATCTCACCGATGACGCGAGCTTCGGAACCTAAACGCGAAAGGATTTTTTGGCGGGCGGTGGGATCAGCGATCAAAACAAACCCGATCCCCATGTTAAAAACGCCGAGGAGTTCTTGGTCTTTCAAGCCCGTCTTTTTCTTCAGGTAGCCAAAAATAGGCGGCACGTTCCAGCTTTCCGGATAAAAGACGGCGCGGCAATCTTGATTGATAGCGCGCGGCATTTTTTCTTTAAATCCGCCGCCGGTGATATGGGCCAAAGAATGAATGGCCTGGCCCAACTGCGGATCGGCAAGAAACGGGTAGACATCGGCATGGTAAAGCCGTGTGGGAGCCAGCATGGTCTTGGCTCTTTTCTTGATTTCCGCAAAAGAAACCGCTTTGCGAATCAAAGAAAACCCGTTGGAATGCGGCCCGCTGGAAGAAATTCCGATCAGAAGATCACCCGGCTTAACGCGCTCGGGTCCAAGCCGGATGCCGGGCGCGATTTCGCCCACTAAAAAACCGCCAACGTCATAAGCGCCGGGGGACGCGAAAAATCCGGGAAGCTCCGCTGTTTCCCCTCCAATCAGCTTGCCGCCGATCTCCCCCAAGGCCTTATTCATGCCCCGGATAACTTCGCCAAAAACTTTTTTATCTAATTTTCCCTGCGCGTAGTAATCCAGAAACCACAAGGGTTTCGCTCCCACGCACAAAAGATCATTGGCATTCATCGCAACGCAGTCCCAGCCGCTGATCCAATCGAGCTTCAGCTTAGCCAAAAGCTCGATTTTGGTGCCGACGCCGTCGGCGGAAAAAGCCAACCGCCGGCCGCCGCCGGTTTCCACCACGCTGGCGAAATACTGAACGGGCTCTCCGCTCGTCTTGGCAACCGTCTTTAGAATGTCATAAGCGGCCCCCAAGTGCACACCGCTTGAAGAGTAAGAAATCTTTGGCATTAGTTTTATAACTTACAACTCAAAACTTAAAACTTTTATAGCGTTGGTTCCAAATACCTTGAGCCCGGGCTGGTTAAAGGCATGCCGTTTTTACAAAGCTGGCAATTATCCGGCGGGTAAATCTCCAAAGGATAGCTGATCAAAGACCGAAAGGGGATGTCGAATCCGGGCGTTGAGACGCTGCGATCCACGATGGCGGCCACGCCCAACACCTTGGCGCCATAGGAGCGGGCCAGGTTAACCACCTCTCCGGTGGAGCGGCCGGTGGTTAAAACGTCCTCCACCACCAAAACCTTTTCTCCGCGCTCGATATGAAACTCGCGTCTCAAGCTCATGGCATTGCCGACGCGTTCCGTGAAAATGGCGCGGCACTTCTTAGCCCGCGCCACTTCCTGACCGATTACCACGGCTCCCATAGCGGGCGAGCAGACGCAATCTACGGCTTGAGGAAATTTGCTGGCCACCTCTTTGGCGATTTTTCCAGCAATGTGAGGGTACTGCAAAACAAGCGCCGTTTGAATATAGCTTGAAGAATGCACTCCCGAAGAAAGCCGGAAATGCCCATGCAACAATGCTCCGTGCTCCTCCAAAAGTCCAACAAGATCAACTTTGTGCAGTTTAGACATCTGTGATACCTCCGTTCATTAAGGTTCAAAAAGTTCAAGACGTTCAAAAGGTTCAAAAAAACAAAATGAAAATACCTTGCCCCTTGAGCGTTTTGAACCTTTTGAGCCTTCTTTATTTCTCAATTTTTACTGTTTCCATTGCTCCAAAAAGCGCCTCGACGCGCTCTCTGGGGTCTTGCGATTGATAAATGTCGCGGCCGACAATCAAATAATCCGCTCCGGCCGCGACCGCCTGCGCAGGCGTGACCACGCGTTTTTGATCCAAATCTCTTCGGGGTTCGGCCACTAAACGAACGCCCGGCACCAAAACCAACAACTCTTGTCCACAGGCTTTCCGGATGACCGCGACCTCATCGCCGGAGGCCACCACTCCATCTAAACCCGAATCCTGGGCCAGCGCGGCCAGTTTCTTGACCTGGGCTTCGACAGAGCGGTTAACGCCGGCGCGATAAAGGTCTTTTTCTTTCAAACTGGTTAAAACCGTGACGCCAAACAAATGGAACCGCCGTTCTTGCGGCCAACTGTCCTTTTCCAGCACTGCCGACCGAAGCATCGAAAAACCCCCCGAGGCATGCAGGGTTGCCCCCCAGATGGACCGCGATCCCTCCAAAGACGAAAGGGCTTTCAAGCTCTCCGTCACCGTATTGGGGATGTCATGGAATTTAAAATCAAGCATCACGCGCAAGCCTTGATCCGCGAAAAATTTGAGCGACTCGGCCCCCCACCGAAACCACAGGACCGGCCCGATCTTGTAAATCGAAACCAAATCCTTGGTTTGGCTGACAATCTCCCTGGCCCGCGTGGGTTCCACATCCAACGCGACGATAACTTTATCGCGCATAATAATCCGCCTTGGCGCCGCAGGCCTGCGAGATGTTCGAAAACCCTTCCTTGTGCATTTGATCGAGACAATAACTCAATATCTGCCGGACAAATCCCGGCCCTCGAAACACAAAACCGCTAAAAATCTGGATCAAATCCGCGCCGGCCAGCACCCGCTGCCAGGCGTCCCGCGGGGTTAATATCCCGCCGACTCCGATGATCGGCACCGAACCCGCCAAGCGAGAGCGCAGGCGGGCCGTCATCTTAAGCGCGATTAATTGAAGCGGCAACCCGCTTAAACCTCCCCTCGGCGTCGCCATTGAGTTGGCCGCGATGACGCCGCTGACCCCTGAACCACGGATAACCCGGGCCAATTCATCCACTTCGGCCAAGCTGACCGTCGGTGAAATCTTAACAAAAAGAGGTTTGGGGCTTTGGCCGAGGCGCTGGGCGATATGTTGATTCTGCGCGGATAATTCGCGCAGGGACTCTTCAAGAAATCCCCGGCCTCCCATTTTAAAACCCTGCGGCGTATTAGGCGAGCTGACGTTTAAACTAAAAAAAGAAACGTAGGAATAGCACATCTCCATAATAGAAACAGCTTCCGGGATCAATCGCTTGGGGTGCGAAGCCAGCATCTTGCCGACGCTTAAGCCAACGACCGTTTTTCCCTTTGGATCAATTCTTTTAAGCCGCCCGGCTACTGCTTCCGCTCCGTCATTGGCAAAACCCACGCGATTAACGATCCATTGATCTTTAAAGCTCCGGAAGATTCTCGGCCGCGGATGCCCCTTTTCGGGCCACCGGGTAACGGTGCCCAGCTCCAAAAACCCAAATCCAAAAGCGGATAAAGCTTCAGACGCCAGCGCGTCCTTATCCCATCCCGCGGCCAACCCCACCGGATTAGGAAATTCCAGCCCCGCCAGTTTAACCGCCAATTCCTTCTCGGGTTTCTGCCTATAGCATAAACGCGCCAATCCCAAAGCCGGCGGGAAACCCTGAATAGCTCGAAGGAAGTTTAAAGCGGCATGATGAGCTGTCTCGGCATCAATCAACACCCGTCATTGTACCCTACACATCGCTGGATATACAATCCAACGTAAAAGTAATATAAACTCAAACGGGATGAAAAAACTGCTCAAGGGTTTTTTCTTTGCGGTGGCCTTGGGGGCCATTGTATTCACCGCCCTTCATGTTCACTCCGGCAATGCCGATAGCCATCACAAAGCAACGGGGCACTGCTGCTTGTGTCACACCACATCCATTTCCGCGACACCCAGCTCGCAATCGTTGAGGTTTTTCCCCGCTTTATCTTTTCTTCAAACTGGCTGCTCTTTAATACTTTCAGAAAAACTTCTCGTCCTTTCCTCTTCACCGCGAAGCCCCCCTAGAGCCTAAAACAACTCTCGCTAACTTATTCAAGCACGGTCATCTAGACAAAATACGCGATACTTATAAAGGGAGATAGGCAAATGAAATTTTTAATCGTTAGCGGCATGATGTTGATCGCCAACTCCGGTTGGGCCCAGCAAGCGCAAGCTTCCAGCGCCCTGCAGGCGTCCAATCTTTTAAACCCCAATATCAGCGTGATCGGCTGGTTTCAGGGGGAAGCGGGCCACCGACTGCCGGAACCGGGCAAGGAGGAGCCGGCGGTCATGGGACTTAAAGAAGCGGAGCTCGCTTTTCAGTCCATCGTTGATCCTTACGCGCGCGCGGACTTCTTCGCGGCCCTTGAAGGAGAAGGCGGCATTGACCTTGAAGAAGGGTATCTGACCTGGTTTAACCTGCCGGCTGATCTTTCGCTTAAAGTCGGAAAATTTAAAGCTAACTTCGGAAAATTCAACCGCACCCATACGCCTGAAACATCGTTCGCCGACCGGCCCTTAGTCCATAGCCGGTATCTTGGGCAGGAGGGACTCTCCAGTGTCGGCGGATCGCTCTCCTGGCATGTTCCCAATCCCTGGCTTTTCATTAACCTAGACGCCGAGGCTCTGACCATGCCCGAAGCCAAAGAAGCGCCGACTTTTGACAAAGCCGAACGTAAGGACCTCCTTTATATCGGACGGCTCTCCGGTTATTACGACTTAACCGAAGCCGCCAACGTCACTTTGGGGACCAGCTATGGCCAGGGAACCGCGGGCCAGGAGTTCGACGCGGTCAAGAACTCAACCTCAACACTGGCAAGCAAACTCTACGGCCTTGATCTGACATGGCGATGGAAAAATCCGAGGCGCGCCATTTACCATTCCCTTTTTTGGCAAACGGAACTCTTATGGAACCACCGCGAGCTCTCCACCCTGTCTAGCGCCAATACGATGGGGTATTTCAGTCATCTGGAATACCAATGGGCCCGCCGTTGGAGAACGGGATTGCGTTATGACTGGACCGGATTTTCAACCGACGAAGCTAAGCATGAGTCCGGAGGGCTCGCCTACCTGACCTTCACCCCTTCGGAGTTCAGTCTTATTAGCCTTCAAGGGAAAAAGACGAAAAAGGCGGACAACGAAAAAGAAACCTTGGGGTTCCTTAAAATAACGTTTAACATCGGCCCTCACGGGGCGCATCCATTTTAGGAGGAATTATGAAAATCTATCGAATTTTAATCCTATCCCTATCTACTATCTACTGCCTACTGTCTACTTCGCACGCGGCCAAGCTCAATGTGGTGACCACCACGGAAGATATGGCGGCTCTGGCCAGGGAAGTGGGTGGCGACTTGATCAATGTTGAAACTATCGCCAAGGGCTACCAGGACCCGCACTTTGTTGACGCCAAGCCAAGTTATCTTCTAAAGCTCAAAAAGGCCGATCTCTTCATCCAGATCGGCCTGGAACTTGAGGTTGGCTGGGCCCCGCCGTTGCTAACCAACGCGAGAAACTCAAAAATTCTGCCCGGAAACCCCGGCTTTCTTGAAGCCTCCCAGGGTTGCGACATTCTGCAGAAATCCGCCGGCGTGGTGGACCGCTCCCTTGGAGATGTGCATCCGTTGGGCAACCCGCATTTTTGGCTTGACCCCAATAATGGAAAAACGATCGCCAAAAGCATCGCCCAAAGGCTCTCTGCTTTAGACGGCGCTCACGCCAAGGATTACCAAGCCAATCTTGAGCGCTTTGAAACGAAGCTCTCGGGAAAAGAAAAGGAGTGGGATAAGCTGATTTCGCAATCCAATATCAAGGGGATCAAGGTGGTCACCTACCATAACTCGTGGCCCAATTTTGCCGGACGCTTTGGCTTAAATGTCGTTAATTTTATCGAACCGAAGCCAGGCATACCAGCCGCGCCCGCGCATGTGCAAGCCCTGATTCAACAAATCAAGTCGGAAAAAATTACCTTGCTTTTAATTGAACCCTACTTCGATGATAAACTGCCCAAAAAAATTGCCAAAGAAACCGGGGCCAAACTCCTTATTTTTCTTCCTTCGGTGGGCGCCAAAGAAGGGGTTAAAACCTATTTCGACCTTTTTGACTATAATTTAAACCTTCTTAAAGAAGCTCTTGGCGCAAGGGGCTGATATGAATGGATGGGGTTTAGCGCAGGGGAGTCACCCTTGAACCCAGTAGTGGAGAGGGGCCCCGCGAGCACGCGGGGAGAACCGTCGGGACTGGTTCTCGGGTCTGGGGGCAAGGGTGACTCCCCTGCGCTAAACCTTTACTATGAATGGAATTTTTGAACTGCTTCTCTGGCCATCGTTGGCCTGTCTGGCCATAACGGGCATCCACGCCTATCTCGGGCTTCATGTCGTGGAACGCGGCGTAATCTTCGTTGATCTTTCCCTGGCTCAAATGGCGGCTCTCGGAACCGCGATCGCTTTTTTAGCCGGCTATGATATCCATGGGCTGGGAGCGTACTTCTTCTCTCTGGGATTTACTCTTTTGGGGGCGACTGTATTCTCCTTAACGCGGACCCAGAAAAGCAAAATCCCCCAGGAAGCCATCATCGGCATCGTCTATGCGGTCAGCGCCGCGGCCGCCATCTTGATCATGGATCGCCTACCCGAAGGGGCGGAGCATATCAAACACATCATGGTCGGAAATCTCCTGGCGGTCAACGCAGTGGATGTGGCCAAACTGACGGCCTTCTACAGCGTCATTGGGCTGGCGCATTGGCTATGGCGCAAGCCCTTTATTCTGATTTCGGTCAACCCCGAACAAGCCGCGCGCGAAGGTTACGCGATATGGTTATGGGATTTTCTTTTTTACGCCACCTTCGGTTTTATGGTGACCCTTTCGGTATCCATAGCCGGGGTTCTGCTGGTGTTTTCTTACTTGATCGTGCCTTCCGTCGCCGCCATCCTGTTTTCCCAAAAAATTGGCGCGCGCTTGGCAATCGGTTGGGCCATGGGAACAACCGTCAGCCTTGTTGGGATGTTCGCTTCTTACCGCTTTGATACCCCGACCGGCGCGACCATAATCTGCACCTTCGGCGCAGCGCTGGTCCTACTGGCCGTGCTTAGAAACTTCCTTTCCTTCTCCCGAAGGGGATGACTTCCAGTCGCCGAGGTCTTGGTAGTAATGATCCCGATTGGCCAAAAAATCGCGGCTCTTCTTTAGGGAAAACAAACCGTAGCTTGTTGCCAATACAACAGCGCCGACGGCGGCTCCGGCAGAGAATCCCCTGATCAAATTCGAAAGAGTTGCCCCCGGTTTAGCCGTAGCTATCAAAGCTCCCAGCATCGCTCCGCCGGTAAAACCGACTGCGGTTCCGCGCAAAGCCGATTGCGACGCCGCGTGCCCCAGATAAGCTCTTCGGTCCAGAATCTTCATCAAACCAATTCTTTTGCCCCTTTCCTCCACGATCAAATTCCTTCCCGACACATAGCTTTCGAGAGGATTATTGACCTCGGGAACGGGCTTTATACTCACGCTGGTGCGAACGGTATAGATGGTATCAAGAATAACGCCATTTTTGGGTAAGGGATTTTCAGGTTTTTCGATGCGGACCCGATGAAACGTCGCGAGTCCAAACTTATAGAGCTCTTCATTCGCCGAAGTTGCCCAAACATTTTGGACTGCCAATAAAATACCGACTACCGTTGTTAAACGATGCATGTTTCCTCCTCTTACAATAGACCTTTAGAAAAGTAGGGACAGACACTACTTTTTTAAAAAAGTAGTGTCTGTCCCTACTTTTAAGCTACCTGTTCTTTGCGCTCAAACGATCCTAAGGCAAAAAAAGTAGGAACCAAAATTAAGGCGGGCAAAGCCACGTGGCCTAAAGTCAGCAATGCTCCCGCGGCCACCGCCATGCCGGCCAAGGCTCCGGCCATCTTGGGCAGGCTGATTCTGTTCTGATCCTCAAAAACCGAACGGAATCCGGAATCCAAAATCTTGTGGGGGTTGTCCGCGATATCGGCCAAATAAAGAGCCGGCCGGATATTGGCTTTCAAAACCTTTTCGATCATTTTGGGGCCCGGATAAAACCCGCCGTCCCAGACGGATTTTGGCGAAAGCTCGAACGTAAAAGCGAATATGTTTTTCTTTCCATAAGCCCAGTCCGTGAACTCGCCGGAAGCCAGATAAAGATCGCTTCCCTGCTGGGGTTTATACCCATTCATCTTGGCCATGGTTTGGGCCGCTTTCTCGAAAACCTGGCGGTCTTGGGCATTTTCGACCGGATCATAGGTATGGCCCCAGGGATAAAGAACCAATTCGCTAAACGAATGAAAAGAGATGGCTGTTTTGATATTGGGATTTTTTTCAACATAATCCCGCACAACCCGCGTTTCCGGCTCCGAAAAAGGCGCCGGCCCCCGGTACGTTTCATGCCTCGGATCAGGCGAGGCGCCTTCCTTGCCCCACCCTTCGGAATGATTGCGATTTAAGTCAACGCCCCGGCTGCCGTCCGTGTTGTTGGCGCGGTTTTTACGCCATAGCTCGTAATTATCCCTCGCGATATCAAACTCCACGCCGTCAGGGTTTAACATCGGAATAATGGTGATTTCACGATTATCCAGCAGTGATTTAATGTCCGGATTATTTTTATTCCCAACCAGATATTTAGCCAACCCCAAAGCCATCTCCGCTGTCAAATGTTCGCGCGCGTGATAATTGCTCACAAAAAGAACGCCCGGAAAAATAGGGACAGACACTATTTTTCCCGTCGGAAAAATAGTGTCTGTCCCTATTTTTTTAAAACGAAGGGCCCAAATGTCTCTTCCCTCCACCGATTTGCCGATCGAAGATAAGGTGACCAGGTCAGGATTTTGAGCCGCTAAATTTTTCAAAGCCGCGGTCATTTCGGCGTAGTTATGGTAAATCTCATCCGGTCTTGGAAAATCTTGAGGGCGGAAACTTCTTAGAGATTTGATTTCAAGAGGGGCATAGCCCGCTTGCCTTAATTTTTCGAGAATCTCCTTAGTAGCCAGAACAACGACCCGGCCCGCTCCCTGCTCGTGAAGCACAGTGGCGCCCGTCTCCTTCTGAATTCTGGTGCGGTCATGCTTATCCTTAGCGGGCACGATAGCCAAGAAAAATTTCTCTCTGTTAAATAAGCCGCCAATCGTGTCTCTGATAAATTGTAAAGCCGGTCTGATAGCATAACGATAAACTGGCTGAAACAAAAACTTGACGGCCAAATAAAACAGGAAGGGCGCGGCCAAGAACAATAAGATGCCAAGAGGGCTACCCCAATTTAGGCCCAAAATACCAAGGGGCGCTAAACTCAAAAGGTGCGGCAATGAACCCCCGCGAGCCGCCAACTGTTCCCGCAACTGCCTTTTGGTTTCCAAAAGCCGCATTGCCTCAATCGCCGCGATATTCAAAATAGGATTGACGCTGGTCAGCATCTGAACGATTTTGGATTTCTGCTGGGGTCCCGCCTCTTGGCGGGCCAGCGTCCCCCGAAGCTCTGCATAGGGGGGCTGCGGCTGGCCTTGGGCATCCGGCTGGCCACGCAGGTATTCCTCAATCTTTCCCGTTCTGACCGCTATCTTGCCCCAGGCCTCGGCCGCGGCCTGCTGGGTGACCTCGTGGACATTGTTGACATACTGCGGATCAACCTCCATTAACCGCTCCAAAAGCGCCGACTCTGTTCCGCCGCCAGACTCGCCCGCGATTAAAATCCCGGCCATCACCTCGGAAAAATTCTCATTGTTGCTAAGATAGGTTCCGATTGCGGAGTTTCCTTCCCCCAGCCAAATGCGAACCCCATCGCCCGCTTCTTCAAAAAGATTGAGTCGGCCGGTGATTTTGGCTAAAGCCCGGGCCGCGATCTCCCGGGTTTCCATGTCGGGACCGGGGCTGGTTAAATACTCTTTAATGCGCCGGTAATCCTCCCGATCACCCGTCAAAGCGGCCTGCCACATCGCCGTTAAAAACAAATTGGTGTTGTCTTGAAAACCTCCGTTGCGCCAATTCGTCAACATGGCTTCAAGCTCTTGCGGGTCAACGTGTTTCATGTAGTTGACGTAATCTGCGATACGGCGCCTATCCACATGCTCAAAAAGCAACGCTTTATCATCCGGCCTTTGCCTTTTTGCCAACACTCTATAAATAGCATCCAGATAAGGATGGCGCGCACTATCGACCCGCCGCCAATCAGGAGCTTTCTGCTCAAAATCAGAACGCAACCGATTAAGCTCATCGTTATTGTCGGTGTCCAAAAGCCGCGTTAATTCGTCGGTGACGATGGATACAAAAGGCAGCAAGGAATGATCCGACAATCCTTCAAATTTTTTAGCCGTCTGCAGTAAATTGTTTCGATCCGTTTCAGCGTTTCCATGCCGGGCCAAAATAACAAACGCGGCAGCCACTTTATCCGCATTGTTGTTGACGGAAAAATTAAGCCAACTACGGGCCGTCTCCAGATCTTCCGGGCCGCTAAAAGCTTTCAGGGCTTCAACCGCGCGAGCCCGGACCGTGATCCCCCTGTCTTCCCTTTGTTTAATAACCCCGACCAGGTATTCCCGGAATTTCGAAGAACCGGCGCCAATTACGCGCGCCCCTTCCAGAACTTCCCCAGGATTGTCATTGCGAGGGCCCAAAGGGCCCGCGGCAATCTCATATAAGGGGGATCCCTTTTTTGAGATTGCTTCGCCCGGGGCTCGCAATGACAGAATGGGGAATTTCTGCGTCCCTTCATCCGTAACCGCGGCTTCTTGCGATCTTGGCAACTCCAGCCAATAATGCGTCTTGCCGTCCGCTGAAAAGTACCCCACTTGAGCTCCGGGAATCTGGGTCAAAAGTCTATGCAATTCAAAAAACAACTGCTGGCCATTATTCTTAAGCGCTTTCTCAAAAGATTCGCCCTGGTTAGCCGGCGGATTTCCCGCAAAATGCTTTCGCATAATCTCTTGCTCCTGCGGCGTCATGGCGCCCTCGCGCGAAATCCGAATCAGCGTCTCTTGCGCGCTGACTTTCCAAGACAACAAAGGAGGAACGCTCTGGCCATCTATGGGCGAAAACTTTTTAGCATGCCGCGTGAATAAATCGACAAAAGACGGCGTTTGCTGGCTGCCTACCGCGCTGACCAAGCCGGTCATCTGTTCGCTATAACCCGCTTCCCGCATCTCGTGGATAATCCGCCCGCCGGCCTCTTTAATGGCCGGGTCTTTTAAACCCGCGTCGGCGTGAGAGGCGGACACGATCCGGCTTTCCTCCGTATCCGCGAGATCGGTTTGTTCCTTTAAAATGCCGGCGGCGGCATGGCGATCCTCCCCCTCTGTTTCGTCATTGCGAGCCAACCCCCCTTCGTCATTGCGAGCCAACCCCCCTTCGTCATTGCGAGCCTCTGGCGAAGCAATCTCATTAATGGGATTGCTTCGTCGCTGCGCTCCTCGCAATGACGATGCCGAATTCGTTTCGCTCGCAATGACATCAAGATCGCGTTCAAGGCTTTCCGGGGAAACGTTAAACTCGCCGCCTGTGCCCGCCGCTTTTAAAATCCCCTGAAACAGCTTTCCAAAAAACCGGCCGCCCAACCCCTCTTCGGGTTTCAGCCGTTCTTTGGGCGGCTCCTGGCGCCCGGTCACCTCAATATCAATGCCGCCGGCTTTGCCCTTCAGGGATATAACGGTTTTCGAATTATCCTCCCTCTGTTGGGCCTCCAGAACCTTAACGGCCAGCTTGTCGTCCACATGCTTTTTAATCGCTCTTCGCAACAGCCTGGCTCCCCTGGAAATGCTGAACCCCTCGCTGACCAGGTAATCAATGGTTTCTTCGTCATACTCCAGGCGATGCCCCGCCTTTCCCAAGATATCAGCCAGCTCTTTCAAATTTTGCTTGGCAATGCCGCGGGCAACCTCATACGTCAACGGGTTAAACACGATCACTTCATCAAGGCGGCCCCGGAACTCGGCTGGATAGACATCTTTCATAGCCTTTTCGGTTATTTCGGTTGCCTGCCGGTGAACCTCGTTTTTCAAACGCTCAACCAAATTTTTTCGAAGTCCGTCAATCTTGGCTTTGTTGACGTCGTTCCATTGGTCTTTTGCCGTGTAGTCAAGTTCAAGGGCGCGAATTTCTTTCCACTCTTTTTCATAAGCGGAAAAGTCCAACAGCGACATTCCGAGATTTGATGTCATCAGAAAAATGGTGTTGCTGAAATCCACGGTCCGCCCTTGGCCGTCCGTCAGCCGGCCTTCTCCCATAACCTGAAGAAGCGTCAGGAAAATAGCGGGGTTGGCCTTCTCGATCTCATCCAATAAAACCACGGAATAAGGCTTGCGGCGCACCTTTTCGGTCAATTGACCGCCCTCCCCGTACCCAACATAACCCGGAGGCGATCCGATAAACTTCGAGTATTCATGTCCCGCCATATACTCGCTCATATCAAAACGGATCACGGCATCCGGATCGCCGAACAAAAATTCGGCCAGTTTCCTGGCCAAATGAGTTTTACCCACGCCGCTAAGTCCGGTCAGATAAAAAACGCCGACCGGCCGCTTGGAGGTGGAAAGCCCGGCTTTGTTTGTTTTAACCGCGGCCGCCATCAGGCCGACGGCTTCCTCCTGGCCCAAAACCTGCTGGTTCAAGGTTTCTTCCATATTTAAATACTTGGCCGGGTCTTCACGGCCCAAGCTCAACTGCCCGGACTCAATGCCGGTCGCCTTAGCGATCTCGGTCTTCACATGATCACCGACAACAACCACCTTGCCGTTAAAATTCAAATTCTTGCGGCGCTCGTAAAGATTCGCCGCGCGTTCCGAAAGGCGAACAAGCTGATTGTAAAGATCAATAGGGGTGACGCCCTCCTTGTCATTGCGAGCCTCTCCTTCCCCGTCATTGCGAGCCAACCCCTCTTTGTCATTGCGAGCCTCGGGCGAAGCAATCTCATCGGAAGAATCAGCCTTTTCATGAGATTGCTTCACTTCGTTCGCAATGACAGACGCAACGACAGATTGGGAAGTCGTTTTAGCAACGGCCAAAGCCGCGTCAGCCGCGATCTTGGCCAAAATATCCTCGATTTCAAGATTTAAAAAATCACGCTGAACATCCGGATGAGCGGATCTCGCCGCGTCCACCAAATAATCAAACGCCTTAGCCGGCAGGTAATGCTCACGGTCAAACTTGGCCGAAAGTTCGGCCGCGTCGCTGATCGCGGAATCATCAAAAGTAACGCTCAAAAGTTCTTCGTACCAACGCCGCGCGCCTTCCAGCATCCTTTGAGTGTCCTCGACACTCGGCTCGCCGATCCAAACGGGTTTTAAACGACGTTTAAGCTCCTCGTCCGCTTCCTCGCCGGATTCAAAATACATCTTGTACCACTTGGGCACCGTGGCCGCCAAAATGGTTAAGCGTCCGTCTCTTAAGGGCTCCTTGAGCAAGCCGACCAACTGCTCGCCATAGCGCTTGTTTTTGAAAACCCTCTCGATCTGATCAACAAAAAGAATCACCCGGCTTCCCCGCCGCAAATCGGGATCATTAAGCCGGCCAAGAATCTCAATAATGTCGCGCAAGGCAGTTACCGGATTTTCCCCGCTCACCGGGTTCTCGTAATTTAACAAGCGGTCAAGGTTTAGTCTCAAAAAATAGCGGTCCTTAAAATACTCGGACAAACGCTCCGCGATGGCGGTTTTCCCAACCCCTGTTTCGCCGATCAAAATAGAGCTGGAAATGATCCCGCGCGGCGACGTGACGGTTTTGGTTACTCTTTGCAACTGCTCAACGCGGCCCAAGATAGGCGCCTTTTTCTCCAGCTTCATGTCCACTAAAAAATTCTTAAGAAAACCCTTCTCCTTGGGTTTAAGCTCAAGCTCCGGCCGGTCAAGGTACTCCTGGAAAGAAGGAGGCGCTGGCGGTGCTGGGACTTCCAAGGGCTTGACGTCCTGTTCGGGACTTTGCGCGGCAGAGCTGGCCGATGTGTCACCGGGAAGAGCCGCGTCATCCGCGGGAACATCTGCCCTCTCCTGTTCTTGGGCTTGCGAAGTTAGCGCACGATTAGCGGTCAGCGTCGCATGAAGCGCGACCGAAATCGCTATTTTTTGAATCTTGCTCTCCCGCGCCAAGGCAACTATCTGTTCAATAATGCTGCGATCAAGAGCAGATCGAAGATTCCATAACCGGGTATGTATAAAAGTGTACGCGATATCATGCCGGTTAAAAATCAGGATGGCCTCCATAGGGGTCGCCTCTTCCACTAACCATACATGAAAAAGCCCATCGTCCTGCTCCAGAGGGCCCGGTTCCAGTTTGCGCAAAACCTCTTCAGGGATCCTGCCGGTTGGCTCGCCCGTTGCCGCAGGCGCCGCCGATTGCTGCGGCGCGGCAACCTCCTGGGGTCTCGGCAAGTCTCCGGCATTGGCCTGGCGTTCATTATCAAGCTGTGCTCGAGCTTGAATCAGTTCGTAATACGCCTCGCGCACCCAGATTCTGCGCACCAAAGGGCTCGCGGCCAAGGCCAGAACCTTTCCGGGAATCTCGCTTGCTCCGACGCTGAAAACCCATGTCACGTTATTGGCCGGATCAGGCACATTGCGCGCCATTTCAAGCGTGTTTAAAACCTCGTTGATCTGATCCCGGCTGACCCCCGGCTCAAAATCAATCCCAAAGTCATACCACGCCTCGGCGCCAACGGGCAGGCCGCGCAAAATCTTCTGGGTATAATCAACCCTATCAGGCCCTTCATTGCGAGCCTCTTGCCCCCTGTCATTGCGAGTCCCGCCTTCCCCCCTTCTGTCATTGCGAGGAGCCTCCGGCGACGAAGCAATCTCATTAGAGGCATCCGGTGTTCCGCTCCGCCCTTGGGCTTGATACTTCTCGCGGACAAGGTCATAAACCTCTTGCCGGACAGATATTTCCTGAACTCCGTCCTCTTCGATTAAACGTAAAACTTTTTCAACCATTCTCTCGACGCTAAGGCCCGCTCCCATCAACCACCTTCTGGGCCCTATGCGCGTATTTTCAACGCCCAATTGGATAAAAAGCTCCTCCACTTTTCCGGGAGTATACTGATGGCGTTTAAAATGCACTTCAGTTCGGTCCGAAGAATTGTCGGCGGAAACAACAACCTTGTCCAAAGGACTGCTGCCGGATTCGACATCGGCGACACTGCCCACTAATCCCGCAAGACCCATCTGAAGAAACGGAAAAACGGCCTGAAGACCCGCCAACCCCAAAAGCCCGATACCCAGAGAAGCCGCTGTGCCGCCAACCGCCTTATTTTTCGATTTACCCTCCACAGCCGTATCTTCAGCATCCGCCACTCTTCTTGCTTTAGCGTTTTGGGTCCACTTTTTCCAAACTTCGTTCTTTCTGATCCACTCTTTAACCTTGCTTAAAAATAGCTGGCCCGCCTTTCCGGCAAGCAGACGCCGGGTCACTTCAGGATCATCGGCGCGCAAAAGGCCGCTCTTGGGATCATGAAAAACTTTGGCCAATGTCTCTTTATAAGCCGCCTCAAAACGCGCCCACCTTTCCTCATCGCTTAAAGACTCAAATCCTTCGCTGGCGATCACCTGGTCAATCACGTCTTCCACTGTGTTGCCCAGAGCGTCTCTTAACTCCTCCCAGTTCACCTGGCTTTTAATGCTCTTATCGTCGGCGATCTCCTTGGCGAACTCTTGGGCCGCCTCATCCGCGATCTCCACCAAATCCGTAGCCGCCTTCTCGCTTTGCAATTTTTCGCGAATGCAGTAGAAAAAATAGACGCAGGGAAGAAGCATGATAAAAGGCACGGGAACAACCAGGCTCGCCAAAGCCATGACTCCCAGGGTTGCGGCCCAGGTCGCGGCGCTTCCCCACCGCACATCCCGGATATTAAAAAGGGAAAGGACGCGCGACGGCCCTTCGTAAAAACGCCGGTAAATCCCCTGAAAAGCCGGCGGCACATTGGGGCTCCCGGTCCACCAACGATAAAACTTGGGCGATGCCTTGGACAGCCCGTAAGCCACAATCTTGCCCCCATCCATATGGGGCAAGGGCAAAAGGTTTAAAATTCCCAGCCAAACATTCCAACCCGCCAATGTCCATAAAAGCGGCGCCGCGGGAGAAAATAAACTTAAAAGACCGAAACCGGCAGCCAGCAGGAAATTGGCGATCGGTCCCGCCGCGCCGGCGTAAGCCGCGTCGCGCAGATTGCGGAAATCCACGTTAATGGGCTTAGCCATGCCGGCAACCGGAATACTCGGGATGAAACGGGAAAGCCCAAAACTGGCCAAAGGCAAAAGTAAGGTCCAAAAAGGATCAACTCTTTTGAAAGGATTAAGACTTAACGGCTCATTCTTGTAAATCACCCGCTCGCCCATGCGTTTTAGAACCACCAGATGCGCGAATTCATGAAACAAGATCGAGCCCAAAAGTCCCCCTAAAAGCCCCAGCGCAGGCAAAAACCCCAATGAACCCAAAGAAGCAAGCCCCGAAATCCCCGCCAACCCCGTCGCCATGACTCCCAATAAAGCGCTACCGGTTTCACGGCCGCCTCCTGCCGGGAGCGCGGGCCTTGTAATTTGTCCTCCTCCCCCACGAACACTCTCTTGCGCCAACGGTGACAATAAAACGGAAAGGTAGAACAGATAATTCTCCTGTGGGACCTCTTCGTTAAAATTGCCGGCTTCATAGGGCTTCCAGGTCGGCCGGTCTTTGAGTCCATTGCGGTAAGCCTTTGACAAGCGCACTAAGTGGCGCTGTAAGTGGGGAGACGCTTGCGGGTAATGCTCGGCTAACGCTCCCAGATATTGCGCGCGCTGCCAGGGATCAATCTTTAGATCCGTAGCGCGTTTCACAAAAAGATCAACGATTTCGGCCTTATCCAAATATCCGGAAAAACCGGCCAAAGTTAAGGGCGCCAGGTTCGGCGCCTTGGCGGCTTCCAATCGCTCCAGGTAACCCTTAACCGCCTCAAAGTAATTCTGCCGGGCGGCGGAGCCGCTTAAAATCCTCAAGATTTCAGGCGCGTAAGCTGGTGATGTTTCTGCGGCCAATTCCTCGCCCAGCCGATCCATTAAGCGGATATCCATGGCGCGAGCTTGCGAAACTTCAATCAAAGAAAGAATTGAGCCGCGAACATTGGGATCCTGGGCCTCGCCATAAAGACCGTTTAACGTTTCTCTCACTTTTTCAATCTTGGCCAAAGCGCGCAACTTGGGCGCGAAATCAGGAATGATGTTGGACTCGTGCGTGGCCATCAGATTAAAAGCCGGACTTTTTAAAACATTAATATAGAGATCAACAAGAGAATCCTTATCCTCTCGCGCGATTTCGTCTACATTGACTGCGGACGCCGCCGGAACGATCTTGCTTAAAATTTCCATAAAGAGAACCACAGGACCTTTTTCCGCCTCTTGGGATGGGGGATTTGGCTCTGCAGGCGCAAGCTTGCTTTCCAATTCTTTAAATTGCTCCAAGGCCGATGGGGTGTTTGTTTTCAAAATATAACGAGCGGCGCGCGGATGGTCCGCCGCGCGAGAAAGAATTTGGCTGACATATCCCGCCTCGCTCTCCTCAACCTGATCCTTCTCCAATTTGCTTAAGATTCCTTCTAAATAATTCTTGATCTCCTCATGCTCCTTCCAGTAACCAATAAGATCAATGTGTAAACTCTGGGAAGGCATAACTTCAACTTCCTGGGCTCCCGCGCGCGTCATTTTCTGAATCTTGTAAGTCAAGGGCGGGCGTTCACGTTCGGCATCCTCGGCCACTTCCCAAAGAATAGAACGAAACTCGGGCGCCTTCTCCAGCGCTCCCTTAATATCCGGAAGCCTGATAACGTACTGCCATCTCTTGGGATCATGAAGCATGCGGGAAATTTGATTTTTAATATCGGCGCGCCTCTCGTTGGACAGATCCGGCACGCCGGCCAAAGCGGCCAAACCCGGCAAGCTCAACGGCGCCATCGTGGAAATGAGCAAGGTCAGTAATCGGTAAGCGTAACCCCCCCTCCGGGTCGCAGCTTCCTCGGCGCGCCGGTCTAAAAAGTCCTCCGTCAAAGTCGCCATCTCCGGCTCCAAACGAACCCTGTTGACCTTTTGCGCGATATCCAAGGCTGAAACGGGACCAACCCACAACTTATAAGCTCTCTTGGGGTCAACCTCGCGGCCAACCGCCCGGCGCTCCCGCCGGACAATGGCGATCTGGCGCCGGATAAAAACCAAACGCTCGTTGAGTTCCTTGATGTTTTTAACAAGCTCTTCCCGAATTTCTTGGCGCGCGGTGCTTAAGGCGCTTTCTTGGATGTGAAGCTTCTTTTGAGTTTCCTCTACTTCCACGTCCAATTTCTCGAGCATGGTGTCAAAATCATCCAAATACATCTTGGCCTTTCTTAAACCCAGCATGTAAGGACCGGACCTTTGCACATAAGGCTTGGTTATTTCATCCACGAAAAGCGCCGGGTTCTGTCCATACTTTTTATAAAGCGCCAAAATGCGGCGGGCGAATTCCCTTAAGTAGCGGTCAGCGGGACGGGTGCCCGGCAGGTCCTTAAGTTTAAAATTATTGAGGTACTCCGCTTCGGCTTTAAAAGCCCGGCCTTCAAACTCCAAAGAATAGGGACGATTTTTTAGGTCATCGTAAGCGTGCTGAAGTTCATGCGCGATGATATGGACCTGATTTTCAAGCGATGCTTGCTCTAACTCATGCGAAACCACCACGCGCATGTCTTCGGGATTAAAATAAGCTAAAGCGCCGGGCGGCATGACGCCATAACGCATTTGAACGCCCATGGCTTCCAGCGTCTTCCAGGCCAACTTGGAGGTTGGCGGCACGTGCGGGGACTTAACCAGGTAATCCAATAGATTGGCCATGGTCTGTTCGGAACGCCTCATCTGCTCCACGATAGGCCCAAAAATACTTTCCAGACCGGGCAGCATCTGTTGGCGGTTCTCCTCTAAAATAGCCGCAAAAACATCCCTTTTAACCAACTGGCACATCCCGCCCTTAAGACGCAGATAAACGTAGCCCGCCAGCGGCCGGCCTCTTAAAATTCCGTCGCCGCCGTCTTCTTCTTCAATCAATCCTTTGCGCTCGGCGATCTGTCGCAGCAAACCTTCGGCATCCTCGTCAACTTCATGCGCTGATGGATTCTCTTCATGATCGTCGTTAAAGACCTTCCTGGTCACCGCCATTCCCGCCAACGGCAAAGCCACGGATAAAATCTGGCCAAAAGCCGAAGCCGCCCCCGGCAATCCAAATAAAGGCATGGTGATCCCGGCAATAGGAGAGGCCACAACCAACAAAGCCGCGGCCGCGCCGATCGGGATCAAGGAACTTGCCGTCAACCGTCCGGCCAGATTGGCGAGCGCGTCACGGAAAGCCTGTTTTTGGGCCGAACGGACATCCTCTTTGATTTCAGCGGCCCTGATGCCGGAACTGTCAACCGCCTTTTGTTCCGCCGTTCTTTGAGCTTCGATCAAGTTTTCCTTTAAAACATCCAAAGTCACTTCGCTTAAACCCTTGGCCTTGGCGCGTTCGGCAAGGAACGGATTTTTATTGGCGGTTTCCTGATCCGTTAAAAACAAGAACTCCTTGGTATCCGCATTGGAAAATCTGTTGCCCAGAATGCGTCCCATCACCTGCACCCCGAAGACTTCGGGAAGCTCCTGCGGATCAACAATCGTCATCGAAACTTTACGGTAATGAGCCTGCCCGGGCAGATCAATGCCTCTTCCTGCCACGGGCGCTTCCAAAAGAAGCACTTTGGCTTTACCTTGCTCCAAGGCCTCGATATTAAAAGTCTTGCGCGACTGGGCAATGCTTTGAGTTTCATATTTACCCGACGTCCATTTCGCGATCTCATGCGGCTTAAATCCATTTCTTTCAAGAAGCCTCGCCACCAGCCGGGTTTCCCTCGTGTCCTTTAAGGCCGCGATGGCCAAGGCGCCCTCGGACCGCGTCTTCCCCTGAATCTCCCCAAGCAAACGGGAATACTTTTGAGCCCGCGTCGCCGCCATTTCCAAGGGAGTCCCACCGGCGTCAATTTGCGTCGCGCGGCCGAGCTCTCTAAAGCCCAACCGCTTCAAGGTCCCTTCAAGCGCCTGCGGACGGGTTCCGGAGAACGCGAACACCATGTCGGCATCCTCGATCACGTCGCGAATCGTGGAAATCCGCTCATGTTTATAAGGAAGAGTCGCGTCAAGATTGTGACGCAGTTCAAGATAACGGCGCGAAGGAGTGTCTAAAGTCTCGGACCACTGACCGGATTCGGTTTTAGGCACAATGGCCCCAACTTTGGCATCAATCCGGTATTTGCCTTCCAGCGCGTCCAAGGAAAGAAAGGCCTCCGCCATGTTCTTCATCTCATTTTGGGCCTGTCGGGCGAACGCGGCGGACGCGCGGCGGACTTCGCGCGGCAAACTTCTGTCTTTGGCCAAGGCGGCGAACCGGCGTTCGAATCTCCTGGCTTCAAAATTTAAAATTTTGCCGGTATCAAGATTCTTGGCACGGTGGGATGAAATAATCTCCACTCTTTGCTTCATTTGACGCAGAACTAGATAAACAGGATTTTCCACCGATGCCCCTGTCTCGGGGTTAAGATAAGTCCGGACAACTTTGCCCGCCGGTTTTCCTTGAGAAAGCGCCGGTTCGATGAAAGGCGCATCCGCCTCGTCTAAAAGAAGAACCTCGCGCCCTTGGCGCAGTGTCCCCGATCTCAAATGATTTCGCCGGGCTTTAAGCTGTTCGTGAGTCAAAAATTCCAAATTCTCCGGAAGACTCCCCTGCCGGTAAGCCCCGATATCCGCCTTAGCCTGCTCTAAGAGCTCCGGCGTTTTTGAAGAAAACACGACTCTTTTGATCCCCAAGGATTGGCCCATCGCTTCTAAAACAGGATAAAGAGCTCCGGCCACCGCGAATGTTTTTCCGCCTCCGGTTCCCAGCTTGTGATAAACCTTTTTAATCTCGCCGATGTCTTTGGCTTGTCCAAGAGCGGTTAAAAACTCATCAATAAATTGAGCCTGTTCGGATTTCAAGCTTCTAATCACGCGGCCGCTTCTGTCTTGAACCCGGCCGCTGGCCAAAAGATCGGTCAACTGGTTTTTGTAACTCTGGATCGTTTCCGCTGAAACTCCCTTACCGCGGCCAACCTCCTGAACCATTCGCGCCGCTGTGTCTTCCAAAGGCTTAAAAAGGCTGGGCAGATTTTCGTCACCCCCGCGCAAGCGGGGGTCCAGACCTGGATTCCCGCTTTCGCGGGAATGACGGAAAACTTCAGGGGTTCTCGTGTGAGCCTTTTTAAACAAAGTGGAACTAAACTCCTCGCGCAGGTACCTCTTAATGAAAGGTTCATTGGGATCGGCCGCGCTCACGGCGGCGCCGCCGCGCGCGAACCAGCGTGAACGCGCCAGCGTCCAAGCAAAAGGGGCGTTCAACATGGTTTGCGTTGTGAACGCCCGGACAGCGTTTAATCCCTCCCTTGTTGTTAACCCATCCTGGTAAGCGTATAGAGCTTTGGTCGCCTGGTATTGAGCGACAGACATGTCCACGCCAAAAGCCACGCCCGCGGCGAAAGCAAGCCTCTGGCCTGTTAATCCCTGCGCCGCGACCCAGCGCAGACCCAAGCCACCCGCTAAAATCAAAGGCAGTTGCGGCAACACTTCCACCGCCCCGGCCAGAGCCGCTCCGGCAACAGGATGGCCCATCTGGGTCATTTCCTGCTCGACGTTCAAAATGTTTCTGGAAGGATCAATGCCCAGGCTTTGACGCAACTTTTGATGGCCTTTGGGAAAATAAGACTGCCCCACCCTCCCAACCAATTCATTGTCAAAAAGATTGGTTTTAAAACGCTCAAAAGATTCCGCAATGAACCCAACCGGCGTCGCGCCGCCGGGCGCCAGCGTTCCCACAGCGCCCACAGCTCCGGCAACCGGAGCCAGCGCCGCGGCCGGGAGCTGAAACAACACGGTTTTAAATAAGGCTCCGATACCGCCCAGCAACCCTATCTGCTGTCGGCCTTGCTCGGCCAACAGCATGTCCGCGACGCCAAGGGGAACCCATCCATTAGCCTTAAAATCAAACGCCTCGAATACCGCTTTGCTCTGACGGCTGGTTTTGTACCCGGTAACAAAATTTCCGCTGTTGGCCGCGCTTTCCTTGCGCACATACCGGATACCCCGCGTCCAGTAGCCGCCCAGCCACTCAAGCTCCTGCTGGCCGCGGTTGACGCCGGCCGAATACACATTCAAAAAAATGGAGCCGTTATAAATATGCGGTTTTGTTTGGCTTTTGGGATCCCTAGCCTCATTAACTTTCTCCCAAATTAAAAACCAATGACGTTCGGCTGTATTGGTCTTCAAAGTAACGCTGATCGCGCGGCCTTTAAAATCCGGCCTCTGGGAGAATTCGATCCGCTCAATTTTCAGGTCTTCAAAATTAGGATGAAAATCTTTATCAACTTCCTTAAAAAATCCAAGCAGGGCCGCCTTGGCCTCCTCGGGCAGAGCTTTCTGGTTCAGCAGTTCATGAACAGATAGAACAAGAACGCGGGAAAAGGGGATCGTTGGCTTTGGGGCTATCCCCAGTCTGTCATTGCGAGTGGCGCCGAGGCGCCACGCGGCAATCTCGTATAAGGGGGATCCCTTTTTTGAGATTGCTTCGCCCGAGGCTCGCAATGACAGAATAGGAAATTCCTGCGCGTTAACCGTTAAGGCGAGGGCTTGATAAAAACCACCGCCCGGAGCCGTGACCAATAAAGCAACAACAACAAAAAGAGCGACGAACTCTCTTAATTTTTTCATTCCCATGCGTACCTTCCCCTCCCATTCAGCGCCGGACCCACCTTCAAGACCCACATCGCTTTGGGTCCAACGCCCATCCCGTTTTCCCTCGAAAAATTAATCGAACCAACAAATTCTTGCTCCGATACAAAATTTTGACTAGGGTCCTAAGGGGAAGACAAAATTAGGTCTAAAGTCTTAGGATGTCTAAAGTCTTAGGATGTAAAGTCTTAGGACCTAAAAAAAATTTCCCCGAAGGACCCTGTTTTCCGAAACAACGGAAGGGTACCTTTACCGTAGACTTAATTATTAATTTCAAAAAGGAGAATAAAATGAAAAAAATTATCCTTGGTCTTTTGGCGATATGCGCAGTAAGCGCTAATTCCTTCGCTGCAAAAACGCAGAGACATGTTAAAGTGGGTCAGTGGGTTAGCGGGGCATTTGAAGGTTCTGGAAGGAAACCATCCCTCCAGATTCGAGCCAACAGAAAAATAAAATTATGGAAAACTTTCGCGGTAGCGAGTTTTGATATTGGCGTGCGCAATGCAGGTGTACCTGCGCAATCATTTAGAGCAAAAGCATTAGATCTTCATGTTAATGGTCAACGCCGCCTCCACTGGACGCATCACTTTGGCATCCCAACCTTCACTGAACCCGAGGGTTTTAGCCTTGGTAAAGGACATGCTTATGTCCTGCGCGGCAGAGGCCCAACGACAGTACCTTCCCTGGGGTTTAGCCTTTCTGCCAGTAATTACAACAGAGAAGTCAGCTTCAGAGAACTCATTGGCAGCTCCAAAAAAGCCACTCTTTCATTGGTTATTCAAATCGGCCAACGCTTGGCTAGGTTTCGCTTACCTCTGCGATAAAGCCAACTTGGTATAATCTCTTTTTCTAAATAAAAGGAGTAAATCTATGCCGGAAACACTCGTACAGAAAAACGCGCCGGAATTTGCCGCGCAAGCCGTTGTTGACGGAAACTTTCAAGAAATTAAACTTTCCGACTACAAAGGCAAGTGGGTCGTTCTATTCTTTTATCCGTTGGACTTCACCTTTGTCTGCCCGACGGAAATAACCGCTTTCGATGATTCTCTGGATCAATTCCGGACGCTGGGAGCCGAGGTTTTGGGCTGCTCTGTTGACAGCAAATACTCCCATCTGGCCTGGACCCAAATCCCCAGAAATCAGGGCGGCCTGGGCCGCATTCGCTATCCCATTCTCTCGGATCTGACCAAAAAAATCGCTTCGGACTACGGCGTCTTGACCGAAGCGGGGGTCGCTTTGCGCGCCGTTTTCTTAATTAATCCGGAAGGTAAAGTGGTTTATCAGGTGGTTCATGATCTTGGCGTTGGACGCAACACGCAGGAAATCCTGCGCGTGATCGAAGCCTTTCAACACGTTGAAAAAACCGGCGAAGTCTGCCCCGCCAACTGGACCCGCGGCCAGAAAACAATGAAGCCCACGCCGCAGGAATCCAAAGAATACTTCGCCGCGGCCGGCTAAACCTCAAAAAAATCAAAGCCCGCTCATGGTGAGCCATGAGCTTTTTATTTTTGGCTATATTAAAGGCCTATGTTAATCGTAGGCATAGATATCGGCGGAACAAAAATCATGGCCGGATTGATCCGGCTGCCCAGTGACGCCTCCGGCAAAGCTGTTATTCTTAAAAAAGTAGAGCAGCCCACCGCCAAAAAACGCGAATCCGCAATAACCCAAATAACGAGCATCGCTGCCGAATTAATCCAAAATGAAAAATCCATCAAAGGCATGGGTGTTGCGGCCCCCGGGCCCATGGACGCCAAGCGCGGAGTTCTGCTTCGCGCGCCTAACCTTTCCGGCTGGGAAAACATCCGCTTAAAATCGCTGCTGGAAAAAAAATTCCGCGTGCCGGTCGCGCTCGAAAATGACGCCAATGCCGCGGCCCTGGCCGAAGCGTTATGGGGAGCGGGCAAAGGCAAACGCCATGTCCTTTTCGCCACGATCAGCACCGGCATCGGCACCGGCCTTGTTATTGACGGGCGCCTTTACAGAGGGGCCACCGGCTTCGCCCTGGAAGGCGGCCACCTGACCATAGACCGAAATGGCGCCTCCTGCAACTGCGGTCAGAAAGGGTGTATCGAGGCCTATGCCTCCGGCCCTGCGATCGCGAAACGGGCGCGGAAAGTTTTGGTCAACGCGCCCCCGGCTCTTAGTTCTCTCTATATCGAAAAAGAAGCCAAAAAAGGAAACGCCGCGTGCAAAAAACTGATCGAAGACGCGGCCTTTGACCTTGGCCTTTGGCTGGGCAATATGGTTAATCTATTTGACCCTGATGTCATTGTTCTTGGCGGTGGCGTCACCAGTTTTGGAAAACATTTTTTTGATGTGATCAAGCAAACTCTTCCCAAATTCTCCGTTAATCCCAAAGCAAACGAAATTCCGGTCATCCCGGCCAAGCTGGGCCGCGACATGGGCATTTTCGGCGCCGCCGCCATTTTTTGGGAAAGTAGACAGTAGGTAGTAGATAGCATGTAGGAATATGATTCTTTATTTTCCTCTTCATTTTCTTCTTCTATCAATCATTGTTCTGGGCTCTCTCGCGCTAGGCCTTAAAATTTTCTCACCTCTCACCTCGCACCTCTCACTTCCCCCCATCGCTCTTCCCGCCGGCCTTTCTCTCGGTCTCGCGCTGACCGGGCTTGCGGTTTTAGCTCTTGGCCAAATGGGCCTGATTTATCCCGGCTCTCTCTGGGCAATCATTCTTCTCTTAGGTTTTTCTGTTTTTTGGAACAGGCGCCAAATCCTTGATCTCTTAAAAAATTTCTCCCTGAAAAATTTTTCCCTTCCGTTTAAGGTGATTGTCGGCCTGGCTCTATTTCTGCTCGTCGCCAGCGCCTATCGTCCCGAGACATTTTTCGACGCCCTGGTATACCACCTTGGGCTTCCGGGGGTCTTTTTAAACGAACATCATACTCTGCCCGCCTTTAATCACTTTTTTCTGCCCATGCCTTTACTACAAGAAATGCTAGTCACCCTGGGACTAGGCACCGGCGGCGAGGCGGTGGCCAAAATGCTGGCGGTTGTTCTGGGATTAATTGCCCCCCTAACGCTCTATATCTGGGGCAAGGAACTACGTGACGCTAAAACCGGCGAGCTGGCGGCCCTGCTTTTTCTAACAACACCCATCATTTTCCGCAACATCTGCCGCCTCTCAACCGAGCCCGCCCTTGCCGGCCCCCTCCTTTTAGGCCTCTACTTTGCTTTTAAGGAAAAAGTAGGGACAGACACTACTTTTTTTAAAAAAGTAGTGTCTGTCCCTACTTTTTATTCAGGTCTCTTCATGGGTATCGCTTTCTCCTTCAAATACTTCGCCGGCCTCTGGTGCCTGACCCTTTTTCTGTTCCTGCTCTTTCGTTTTATTTTTCATAAATCCTACCTACTACCTACTACCTACTACCTACTCTCTTTTATTACCGGCGGCTTCGCCGCCGCTCTCCCCTGGCTGCTTCGCAACCTCGTCGCTCTGGGTGACCCCCTTTATCCCTACATAACGCTCGCCCTGGGCCGCCATTACCATCCCGAGGGCTGGGCCAGCTTTCAATGGGAAGCCCAGCATTGGCACCCCGGCCCCCGCGTCATCAGCGATATCATGGTTATCCTTAAAGGCAGTTTCTGGGACTTCACCGGCACCTACTTCATCGGCCCGAGTTACCTTCTGCTTCTTCCCCTGGCTCTCTATGGCATTCTGAAAGCCCGCTCCGCTTCCCATCTACCATCTACTATCTACTATCTACTATCTTTTACTGGCCTGAACTGGCTCATCGGCCTTGCCGTCACCCACTACTTACGCTATCTGTCTCCATTGCTGGCCCCGCTGGCGTTGCTCAATTCCTATGGCGTCTCTTTATTTCTACAACAGGATGAACAAAAAGCCGCGACAATAACGAAGGGAAAAATATTCCTTAAAACGCTGATTGTTTTCTTTTTGGTTTATCATATCGGGTGGTTATTGCAAGGTTTTCGCCGCTCAACCGACCAAAAAGTTATCTTCGGACTGATCTCCCGGCAAGATTTCTTAAGGCAAAAATTCGGCTATTACCACCAAGCTATAGAATGGATCAACAACAACACGCCCCAAGATGCCAGGATACTTCTGCTGGGTGAAACCCGGCCCTATCGCTTCAGGCGGCGGCTGGTGTACGCCACCGTCCATGACCGCCACCCGCTGGCCGACTGGATCGAAAAGGCATCGGACCCTGTTGAACTGTCTAAAAAATTTGAAACCGAAAAAATTACGCACCTTTTCCACCACACGGCGGAGGAAGCCCGGATTTGGGGCTACCCGATGTTCAAACTAAGCCCCCGTGGCGGCGGCCTCTGGGAAGAATTCCGGAAAAGCTACCTTAAAAAAATCGCGATCAACGAATCCGTGGCAATCTATAAAGTTCAGGGTTACAATTAAGGCATCCGGCCATGCTCAATAAACTGTTTAAAGCCAAAAAAGAAAAAACCATCCTGCTGGTTGAGGATGACGAGCAGTTGGCGCATACGGTCGAGATCGCTTTGGCCACCAAGGGCTACAAAATCTTGAGAGCCAAAGGCGGTCATGAGGGCTTGACCATGGCTTTAAAACACCAGCCCCTGTTGATTCTTTTGGATATCCGCTTGCCCGACATCGACGGCTGGTGGGTTTTAAAAAGCCTAAAAGAAACGCAGACGACTCAAAATGTTCCGGTCGTTGTCTTGACTCAACTCAACCACATGGGCGACGTTAACACCGGATTTAATCTTGGAGCCGTGGGCTACCTGACCAAACCGATCGATCTTCAAAGGCTCTACAAAAAAGTGGAAGAGCAAATCAAAAGCTAATTTTTAATACCTTCGCTTTCTACGCCTGCTTCACCTTCTGCGTTCTTTCTTTTTGTTCCATCCGCGTTATAAATTTCCACCGGACCAAAGGCCGCCAAATCCCCGGCGATTCGGGCCGCGTCGCCCACCGCCACGACGGCCATGTCCTGCCCACGCAGATGCCGCGCCCCCGCCTCTTCGGATTGGCTTTTAGTGACGCCGAGAATCTTCGATCTGAACCGCTCCATCTCGCGCCACGGCATGCCCAGAGCTTCGTAGCCCGCCATTAGGTCAGCCAGACTCTCCTGCACGCCCTGGCTGATGGCGTCCGAGCCCGCGAGATAATTCTTGGTCAAGGTTAACTCGTCATCCGTCAGGCCGGCTGATAAAATCTTATCCAGCTCTTTGAAAGTATCGGCCAAGGCCGCAGTCGTCACCTCGGTGCGCACCGCCGTTGATATCTTAAAAACCCCCGTTTCCTTAAACCGCTGAACCGAACTGCCGGCGCCGTACGTGTAACCCTTCTCTTCTCGCAGAGTCCGGTTCAACCGGGAATCAAAAATCACGCCCAAAACGCCGTTAAACAACGCCAAGGCGTAATAATCCGGATGATCTCTCTTAATGGTCAAATGCCCCAACGCTAAATTGGTTTGCGCCGAGCCGGGCCGGTCAACGATCAAAACTTTGCGGCCGCGCCGGCCGGGCCAAGAAGGCTTCTTAGCGCCATTGGCGGAGTCTACCGGCGCCGCGGGGATTTTTCCCAGAGTTTCCTTTAAAATTTTCTCCAATGCGCCGGCAGTGATGTCGCCGACAACCACCAAAAAACCGCCCCTAGCGTTAAGTTGGCGGCCATAAAGACGCACGACATCCTCGCGGCTCAATGCCCTGACGGTTTCGGGCTTGGCGGAGATAACGGAATAAGGATGACTGCCAAAAATCTCGGATGCCCAGCGCTCTTCGCGTAAAAACTCCGGCCTCGTTCTTTTGTCTTTGATCTCTTCAAGGCTATTGGCGCGCCAAAGCTCCACCTCCTTGGCCGGAAAATTAGAATCAACCGCGATCTCGCCCAAAAGAGCGAAATAATCCTTGGCCGTTTCGCTTAAAATGGAGCCGCCGACCGAAAACCAGTCATGCCCGTCCGAAGCGCCAAGATAACCCCCCATCGCGGCCAACTGGGTCTCAATCTCTTGGCTTGTTTTTTTCTTGGTCCCGGCTTTAAAAAGCTCCGCCAGCGCTTCGCCGGCCGCGGCCAACTGCTCTTGATCCGGCCAGAACGCCGCCGGCAGGAAAAGCCGCGTTTTCAAAAAAGGAAGGCGGTTGTCCTCGATCCCCAAAACGCGCAAACCATTGGCCAGCTCAAACTCTTTGACCGGCCGCGGCGTCGGTTTGGGCAATCCCTTGGCTTTGGGCGGCCCCTCGCGGGGTTCTTCACGGGGACCCTGCGTTTGTTGGGTCGTTTCCTTGGGTCTGGCAGCGCTCGGGCTCTGATTTAAACCAGCCAAGAGCTCCGGCGCGGGTTTAACGACCAAAACGCCTCTTTTGTTGGGATCAAAATACCCCGCCGCCGCGGCGCTGATTACCATCTTGCGCGTCACGCCCGTTAAATAGGCGTTAAGATCACCCTCAAAACCATCCGGCCGCCCGCCGTGAAGCAAAGAGTAAATCCCAAGCCACCAACAGCGCGTTTCCGTTCCTTGAAACTCATCTAAAATCGTTGACTGAATTTTTCTTCTGGCGCGGCGGATTTCATCTTCCGTGATTTGGCCGCGCGCAACGGCGGCGATCTCTTGCTGGATCAAGGCCAAGACCTCATCCGGCGAAACTCCTTCTTTTAAATGCGCCATCAAGCCGAAAGGGGAGGGATCGCGCAGAGTTTGCGGCGATCCAAACGGCCAGCCCAGCCCTCCCGAAACCTCGAGCGCCAATTCCTTCTCTTTAACCAAAAGCTGATGCAGTCTCGAATCCTCTCCCTCCAGTAAAACAGCGCCCAGGAGAGCCGTGGGCTTGTAAAGCCTGTCCGTCGCCGCCGGCGCCGGCCATCCCGCCAGTAAGACGGGAAGCGCCGCAAAAGGATCCTTGTGGATCGCCCGGCGCTCCGTTGTCATGGGTTTCTCGATCAAATCGGGCCATCGCGGTTTTGGCTGGGGTTTAATCTTGCCGAAATACTTTTGCGATAAACGCTTAACGTCCGAAATCTTGACGTCTCCGACCACCGTCACCACCGCGTTATTAGGCGCGTAAAAAGTCTTAAAAAATTCCCGCAGGTCATCCACCGTTGCCTCGTCCAAATCTTTCAAAGAGCCGATCACCGAATGCTGGTTTTCCCACTTGGAAAACAGGAGCTTGGGAAACTCCTCCGCCAAGGCGGTCATGTAAGGCCGGTTGTCATAACGCCAGCGCTTCTCTTCCTGCACAACGTCTTTCTGATTGTCAAAATTCTCCTGTGTGATGGCCAAGGAACTCATCCGGTCGGCTTCCAACCACAAGCCTAAGGCCAAACGGTTCGACGGCAGTGTTTCATGGTACACCGTAAAATCTTTGGTGGTAAATCCGTTTAAATTGCCGCCTTCCGACTCAATTAACCGCATGTGCCCGGTCTTATCCACGTTTTTGGAGCCCTGAAACATCATGTGCTCGAAGAGATGCGCGAACCCGGAGCGCCCCGGCCTCTCACAGCGCGCCCCGACGCTGTAAGCCACCGCAATCGTCACCACCGGAGCCGAATGATCCTCCACCACGACCACTCTAAGCCCGTTCTTCAACCCAAAACTCTTAATGGGCAGCTTAGGCAGCAAACCGGTCTTTTTCATAAATTTTTTCCAGCAGGATGATTAAAGAATTTTTAGAACTAAAAAGGGGCGTGGCGCTTGCATTGGGATCCAAACCTGATATAATTAGATATATTCAGATATATATGATTAAAGACCGATTAACCAAGCGCCTGGAAAACATTTCCGGCAAAGAGGCGGCGGCGCTTTTTGCCAAGATCGCCAAAATGGACGAGTTTAAAGGATGGTGGAAAGGGGCCGCTGCCTTAAGCCCTCAAATTCTAAACCGGTTAAAACAGAGCGTTGTTGTCACTTCATCAGGAGCCTCCACGCGCATTGAGGGAAGCCGTTTAAGCGACAAGGAAGTGGAACGCTTGCTTCGGGGATTAAAGATGAGCAAGCTGAAAGATCGAGACTCCCAAGAAGTTGCCAGTTACGCCGAGCTCTTGCGCATAGTTTTTGAAAGTTACCGCTCCATGAAATTTAACGAAGGGCTGATTCTTCAATTCCACAGTCTCGTCCTAAAGTATTCAGAAAAAGACCAAAGGCATCGGGGCAAATATAAAGACAAACCCAATAAAGTCCTGGCGCATGGGAAGGGCAGGCAATCCGTTGTCTTTGAGCCCACGCCCCCGCATTTGACGCCGCTAGAAACCAGGGAACTTGTGGACTGGACGCAAGAACAGTTAATCAATTCCTCCTTCCATCCGCTCTTGATCATTGCCAACTTTGTCCTTGAATTTTTGGCCATTCACCCGTTCGAGGACGGCAATGGGCGCTTAAGCCGCATACTGACCAATCTCTTGCTTCTTCGATCGGGCTACGCTTATGTTCCCTACGCCTCGCTGGATAAAATAACGGAAGACCGCAAAACCGAATACTATGTGGCTCTAAGGCGGAGTCAAAAAGAAATCCGCTCCCCTAAAGCCAATATTGCGCCCTGGCTTCATTTCTTTCTTGATATTCTGCTGATTCAAATTGAAATCTTGCAGGAATTTCTTAAAGAGCGTCCTGTCGAAAAAATGCTTTCAGAAAATCAGCTCAACGCCCTCAAGCTTTTCGAGCGTTATGAAGAAATCTCGGCCAAAACGGTTGCCCGCGATCTAAAAATTCCACACCCAACAGCCCGGCAAATTCTTGAACGTCTCCTGACATTAAAACTGATCGAACGGGTAGGCCTCGGGCGCGCCACAAGATACAGAAAAATTAACTAACCCAAATTTTCCCTTCGAATGGATCATGCTGAATAAAGAACTCTGCCCTTGGTTACAATTTCCTCTCGAACAAAAGGATTGTGTTTAGCAATTATGGCAAAGATAAGGGCAGGGCGAGAGGGTTAAAAATCGTAAACGTGCTCAATTATGACGCCCGAATTCTCCAGCGCCAATAGCGTCTGGTTTAAAAATTTTACGGGAACTTTCAGCGCGATTCTGCTCAAGGCGGGATCAATAATGTCATTGCTGGTAAAAATGAGCTCTGCCACGGACGGCATAAACATCAAGTTTGTCCGCTCGAGAAACGACCTGAATTTCCATCCCCGCGGCGCCGTCGCGGTTACCAAGACATCGCCCTCATTGCCAGCTATTTGAACAAATCCAATTCCCCTTCGCGCCAACTTAAGCGCCAAATGCGTCAGCGGCTCGTAACGGGGAAACAAAGCAATCTGCGTTTTGTCGTCAAGCTGTTTTAAAATCTTAATTCCGGGCTCTTGACGCAAAATATCCTCGGGAATGTTTTGCACGCGAACAAGAGTGGTGGGCAGCTCCTTGCCGCTGGTCATCCATTTAGTCAAACGCGCAAAGGCGCCCATTGCGCGGTAATAAACAGTTAGAAAGAACCTTCTTTCCCATTTTCTGACCTGATGCTTTCCTTTTGACGAAATCGTTTTAAGTCCGGCCGCCGTTTCTTTGAAGTTAAATTTATACCAGGGCTCCAGATCGACAAAGGCGGCGTACTCCCGGGCAACCTTGGCGGCGTACAGATCTTCATCAGTCCAGTACCGGCGCTGATTGACGCCGTAGCTCCACCACGCCGTGAAACGCCCAATCGTTTTCTCATAAAAACCTCTCGCAAGATTCTCCACCGTAAAGGAAATGCCTATAAACAAATCCATAACGTGCATCTCTCCATTGAAGGGATACCGGCGCCAAGTTTCCTTGATTACCTGGAAATAATACCGCCAGAGCTGGGCGATGTAGCTGAAAAAAGGAAAACTGGTGGGCAGGTTTTCTTGGCTGAATTTGGCGAAATCGCGAAAATTGTAAACGATGTACCATTCGGGCAGAGTCAGGAATGTTCTTTCCGCCGCGCGTTTATGCTTAGGATTTTCTTCTTCCGGCGCCACTTTAGTGAACTCCATCAAAGCGTTTCTGGTTGGATCGTGATCCTGAAAAACTCTCTCACCCGAACCTTGAAATCCACGCGCCTCAAGATAAGTCTTTAGTTTAGCGTTGGAGGTGAAAAGCCGGATCTCGCGCCGGTTGCTCCAATGTTTTCTGTCGGAATCCCAGGGCATCATCAGACCCGCGTTAAACACATCATGCGCCAAATGCACCATGGCGCTCATGCCGGCCGAATCAACGTCATGATCGCGAATCACCAGTTTTCCGCCCGGGCGTAAAATCCTGTGCAAAGATTTCACGAAAGCATCCAGTTTCTGGTGAGGCGAGTGGTGCAGACCGATATAAACCGTTATTAAATCCACGCTGGCGTCCGGTATCTGCTCCGGCGTTATCGGATCGTAATCATTATCAATGCGGGTTGCGATTTGCCTAATCTGGCCACGCTCAAAAATCGCCTCAAGTTTGGATACGGGATAAATCGGAATAATATAGGTTGGACCTTTGATCTTGAGAAGTTTTCCAAGTGCCTTGACATAGCGGCCTTCGGTTCCGATCTCCACGTAACCATTAATGGGATTCGCTTGAGGACCCAAAAGACCGGCCGTTTCCCTGGCGATCTCTTTCTTTTGCTTCCAGAGAGACGGCAAGGCGTACCATAACTGCGCCAAGAAGGGTTTAATTTTAGTCAGACGCTCTTGAACTCTCTTGTAAATATCCTCATCGGTTCCCCCTTCCTTTACCGCCTGCACGATCAGATGATGAAATTTATTCTCCGGATAAAGACGGTAAATATTCTGAAGGAACAAGTAGAAAGCGTCTCTTAACTTTGTGTCGCCAAAAACAGTTTTAAACGCCGACAAAGGATCCACGCCTCCCTTGTCATTGAGAGCGCCCCTTCTCTCTCTGTCATTGCGAGGAGCCTCGGGCGACGAAGCAATCTCATAAAAAGGATAATACGCATCCCACAATTTATTTCTGAATTTTCCGGTAGGATCAAGCGCACCTTTTAACTCAAAAAATTCGCGAGCGCGCGGGTAAGCGCTACGAAACTGCTCATCGGTCGCCACAATCTGGTAGGGCAGATAATGAGCGCCTCCGGCATCAATCGCCGCCTGGATCAGCTCCCGGGTCCAGACCGCCACTTCACCTTTCTGGTAATCCTGGGTTCCCTGTTTGTAGTAAAGGACAAAAGCGAATGTTTCTTTGCGCGCCCAGGCCATAAGTGAACCCGGATCGGCTTTGGCATGGCGAATCGAAACATTTAAAGCTTTGACGTGGTAGCGCGTCAAAATTTCGGCCATCTTCGGAGCAAACTCGTCAAAATTTTCAACGGGAATGAAATACTCCTGTAAAACGAAAGTGGATTTTTTTCTGGATTTGGGCTCAAGTTCGGCAACATCGTAGCTCGCCTCATAATTGCGCCAAACAACCCGCCCGCGCAGGTAAGCGATCCAATCAATCAATCGCCGGTAATACCGGCCCCAGGGCCGCTCCGTGATCAGATAAATCATTATTCGGTTAAACCAGTAATTTTTACCTTCCGGAACCAACCGGTCCTTAACCGTGACCGGTTTGTCCGTCTCAAACCAAGTGGTGGCTCTCACCTTGTCGTAGGGCGTGGAAAAATCGCCGTTGTGAAAAACCGCGCCGGGAGCATTGCGAAGCTCGGCCGCAAAATACTCATTGTAATCGCCAATAGGCATCACGGCGTATTTCCTTTCAATGGCCTTGTTGTCAGCCAGCTCCAGCGTCGCTTCAGCGATCACACCTAAGCCGCCGTAACCCCCGATCACGCTATAGAAAATCACATGGTTCTGCGTAGGACTGGCGGTGACAACGTTGCCGTCAGCCAAGACAACCTTAATGGATTTAACGGAAAAAATAAGCGGCCCAAGTCCCATGTACCGGCCATGGGAATTCACGCTTAAAGACCCGCCAACCGTAAAGTTGGAGTAAGACTGCATGATTTTAAGAGACTTGTTCAAAGGATCAATGGCTTTTTGGATATCGCGCCATCTGGCGCCCGCCTGTACCCTTACGATATTGCGTTCCGGGTTAATCTCCAGGATTTTGTTAAACCCACGCATATCAATCTGAATGGCCCCCTCTGTCGCCGTCTGCCCGCCCATGCTGAATCGTCCGCCGCCAACCGAAACCTTCCTATGCCTTCTCACCGCTTCCTGAATCTCCTCAATGGTCGTCGGCCTAATAACCTCCTCGACCCTGATCGGATTTAACTGCGTCACGTCATTGACAATGACGCCTTGAGCCTGCGGCGGCCCCCGATAAATTCTTTGGAAGGCTTCAGGCAGACTTTTGGCAAAAGGAACCAGGCTTAAAATAGTGCCGCCGGCCAAACTCATGAAAAGAAACAAAGCCGGGCCGGTAATCTCCGCAATTTTAATTTCAGAAGATCCGGCGCTAAACCACTGCCATAAGCCCTGAAGAGATAGGGAAAGCAAAACAAGAGCCAAAGCGCCCGCTTCTTTCTTGCCAAGGCCGGGCGCTTTCTTTCTTAAATCAACGACAAAAGGGAAGGTCAAAATTTGGCCCCGGCGCTTGACCTGAATCCAGAGCTTGTAAATGCCGGGGGGGACATCCTCGTGGAGCATAAAGGTCAAGTTGGGCCCGCTCTTCATTTCCCCCTGGTGATGATCATGACCGCCGCCGTCATGATGAGCGCCCGCGTGAAGGTGTTTAAACACCTTATCGGCAACTACCCGGCCATCTTGGCCGATTAAAATCGCGTGCCCCGGCATGCCCAGCCAATTCTCCAGGTCCCCAACACCCGCATATTCGACGCGGCCGCCGTTTTGCTCAACCAACTGCGCGATGTTGACGTTAAAATGAGTCATGCCCGGCATCTCTTCAAGATTTAGCTCCACTTGGTAGTGATCGCCTCTCTGGCCTAATGCCCCATCCTTGCTGAAATATTTTTTGATCACCTTGGCATCAGGGTCATCCGGAACCACGGGTTTTAAACTCGGCTTGCCTTGCGCTTCCACTGTCAATAGAACCGTCCGAACGTCTTGGCCCTTGGGTTTAATTTCGGCAAAAAGAAAATAGCGGCCTGATCTTAAAATCGCTCGAGCCGCATCCTGATTATCAGGATCACTATTTTTCTCATTAACCGCAATCTCAAATACGCCGTCTTTATTGTAAGGGTTTAGCGCAGGGGAGTCACCCATGAAACCAGTAGTGGAGAGGGGCCCCGCGAGCACGCGGGGAGAACCGACGGGACTGGTTCTCGGGTCTGGGGGCAAGGGTGACTCCCCTGCGCTAAACCCTTTCTCTTTATTTAACTTAGGATGAATATGCGCGAAATCCGCCAAGTCTTCGCTGGCCACAATCAAATGCATGGGTTTCTCATGATGAGTCTCAAAATCAGCGATGCGCCGGCCCGTTTTAGAATCAATAAACTCAAAGGTCCACCTAGCGGCCTCTCCCGGCCCCATCGCGTCCTTTAGGATTCCATTAATCCGCAGCCTGCCCTCGATCTTAGCCAGGGTTGGCTTCTGGAACGCATTTGGGTCAGCGGTTTTCTTGTTGAGGCGAGGCACGGCTCTCATGGTTCCTTCCGGAACCTCAACAATCACGTCCGCCATTTTTTCTAAAGCACTGTGGCGGTACTTCCAGGACTTGATCCACCGGAAAGGATAAACCAGTCCAGAAAAATTGTGCTTTTTGCCGTAACTCTGCTTGGCATGCGCAACAACGCGGTAATACACTAAACGAACACTGTCCGGGTTTTCTTTTTGGAGTTTCTCTAAAACACTGACGAACCCGTTCTTGGGCCACATAGTGGTCCTGGCTATAATTTTGGCCCTTTTCCAGGCCTCCGTAATTCCCAGTTCGCAATTAATAGCCTTGGCTTGCTCTCCGGGGATCAGCCGCTCGACAAAATTCCATACTCTTGGGAATGCCAAAGAAAATTTGAGCTCGCCAGTTTGGGCCTCTCTTGCCATATTAACAAGACTCTGGTGCAAAAGCTCCGCGTGTTTAGGATCGCGGCCCCTAATTTGTAACTCGAAATAGTTGCTGCTATAAACACTATGCTCGGCTTCTCGGCCCAAACGATTGGTGCCGTACTGATATTCGCTCGCTGGTGCAAAAACATAGATACGTCCTTTGCTGCCGGAAATATTACCCATGTATTGTTTCCCGTTCCTGGTATACCGGGAAGCCCCATGCCCATATGGGTTTATTATCCTGGTGGGATAAACGTAAGTCATCCCGAGATCGGGAGACCTACGCTTCTCTGGATCAGCCAATCTGCTAATTTCATCGTCAATGGTGTCGAGATTGAAAATCGGCGTTCCATCTTTAGCGCCAAAATCATCCGGTATCTTGGGTCCAGCTCCGGTTATTTGGCGCAATTCTTCAATCTGTTCCGGCGTAAAATTACCGGCAATCCGCAGCTCATCTGGAGGGCTAAATGGACCGTAAATCTCATCGCCGCCGGAGCTCACTTGATAAATCCAGCCAGCGGCCAAATCAAGAAATGTCACTTCGCCGGAATGAACGCCTTGCCACCAGGCTAAAAGATCATCTCGAAGCGTGTCAGGAGATTTATAAGCGATCTTTTGCCACTGTTTGCGGGAAATCCGCTTGGCGGCTTTTTTCCCCCTGCTGCTAAGTTCTTGAGCAAGCTCCCTAAAATAACCCCGCAGCTTAACCGCTTTTTGCTTGGCTTGTTCAAATGACTGGGAAGCGCCCGGCAACTGTCGGCCATCTCGAGTTTGATTTTCGATCAACGCCGCATAAATGTAAGGCCGAACAGAGTTTAAACCATCGTTCTGGTCTAACATGGCGTCACCTGCCGCAATCAACCCTTCGGGATTAAGGGCCTGCAAAAACAAAAGATAAGCATCCCAAGCGCGTCCCTTCCCAAGCAGTTGATTGCCCTGCCGGATCAATTGCTCCCGTCTTTCTTCGGTTACTTTGGGTTGCTCCGATAACTCTCTTCGTCTCATTTCTAATTCCGCCCAAACGCCAAAAGTTGGGTCGGGACGCCGTTGCCCAAGAGAACCTTCCGCATCTTCCGGCAAACCCGACTTTGCGCGCTGAATATAGGAATCCAATCTGGTTTGGGCATCTTCGGATAAAGTCATCCCGTCTTTCTTAAGCGCCTCTTGAACGCGGCCAATGCCTTCTAAATCACCTGCCGCGCTGTAAAGCCTGGCCGCTTTAAGATGGGACAGATAGGAAAACATCCCTTCGTTTCTACGGCTCTCAAGGATAAAATCCGCAATTTCCACAAGCAATCTCTTGTCACCCGTCAAAACCAAAGCATCGAACATCTCATCGCTTAAATAGAATCTTCCTATCTCTTTTTGCCGGCGGGCATACTCGGCAATGGCTTGTTTAGCTCCAATAGCTGCCAAGGAACGCAGATAATCGTCGGGTCCGAATCCAAAACTCATCTTAAGGCCCAGCGTTCGTCGGAGTAATTCCCTAAGGGCTTGGTCGTATTTCGGATTTTCAACAACGGTAATGAAATCAACTTTGGACGAATCAATGCGATGCTCGCGCGTTAATCTTCCGGTTGACCGGAGAGCGCGCAGGGCGTAGGGGGCCAGCGCCGTCCAGGCGGCTTCCTCGCGTTTTTTCCAATCTTCAATCTTTTCAAAATCTTTAGTGGCGGCCACGACGCGGATGAATCCAGGGGAACCGAGCCATTGACTAAGGTCATAAAGAACCTCTTCGGCCTGGGGCTTTAAATCACCCTGCACTCTTTTAAAAACCTCTATGGCATCCCAAGGGTCGTTCTGGTAGTAACCTCTGTCAACATACTGCGCCAATGCCAAAAATCCGGCATGAATTAAAAGATCATCGCGCCCTTGCTGGTAAGCGCTTTTGGCCGCACCCTCAAACTCGCCAAGTTTAATCATGTGAAGAAAAACTTCTGAAGTCCTCGGACCGTCGCCAATCTCCGCGGCCAATCGGAAGGCGTCGCTTAGGCTTGTTTTATAGCTAACCGTGTTCAAATCAAATCCGGGTCGAATGCCTAAGCGCTCTGTGATATCACGGTAGGAAGCAAGGTTGTATTTCTGTGCAAAAGATTGCGATGACAAAGCCCCATGGAGAGCGGGAAGCGGCGGAAAAACGAAATCTTTGGGAACTTCAGATAATCCCCGGCTTCGGCCAAAAGCCAGAAAGCTGTCCATCCGGGCGCGTACTTTGCCGGCAATTTCATTCTCGCTTGCTCCCAGGGTCCGGTATAAACCCAAAGCATAAAGCTCCCAATGGGAAAGCCGCTCGCCGCGGATGGGGTCTGCTTTGCCACCGTCCAAAATCCGATCCGCCGCTTTCAAAAAATTTTCTCGAAGCCTGGGAGAAACTGACAATGTCAGCTTATTTGTGGTCAAATTCTCAATCGGCGTTCCATTCTTGGCTCCGAAATCAGGTTGGATTTTTATGGTGGGTGTTTGAGGCTGGTTATCCGGCAAATCTGGCGCTGTTACCGGCGGCGGGCCGCGGGTAATCCTCGCAAACAGTTCGGGCAGGTCCTTAAAAAAGGGAACTAAACTTAAAATCGTGCCCCCGGCCAGGCTAGCCAACAGAAATAAAGCCGGCCCCGAGACATCCGCAACTTGAAATTCAGGGGCGGCGGCGCCGAACCATTGCCATAAACCTTGCAGTAAAAGAGAACCCGATGCCAACAATAAAACCCTAGGCAGATCGTTTCCTTGCCTGGCGGCACCACTCGTTCGTAGTTTTCTAAAAATGCCGTGCGCCAAAACAATGCTGGCCAGGCTCAAAGCAACTCCCCAAAATTCACCTATGTAAAAACCCAAAAGAAGAGCCGCGCTATCAAACATTAAAGCTACCCATAATTTAAGTTTTCTGCCGGTGTCATCGGCTTGGCTAAAACCAAGCCCAAATAAATGGGTCGCCGCGGAAAAGGCCGCAACATAAGTAAGATCCGCCAAATTAACGAAATCTTCCCACGTACTGCTTAAATTGGGCAACACAATCCAATTGGTTCCAGCGCCGTGCCCCCAAGTAAGAATCTCCAGGATATTGCCCAGGCCGGCGCCAAGAATAGCGCCCAGGCTTGCGTCAATGAGCAAGTCGAGCTTGCGCAAATAAGGATGCTCGTTAAAACTACCCCTTAACGCCTTAGTCTTTAACGCGCTTAAGCCAAAAAATACAAACGGCAGAAGCACAACTTCAATTTTGGCCAAGCGCACGAACTCCTCGGAACGAACATGAGGAAAAATCTCCGGCCATCCAAGATAAGCCGCTAAAATTTTAGTTCCCCAGTCTAAAATAAAAGCTAGAGCGGCCGCGCCGCCGAAAAAAAGAAGCCTGGATTTCCAAAAATTTGCCGGGCTATCGAACGTTCGGGCGGGTTCTTTCTGGTCGGCGAGTTTCCTGCCCACATCAATGGGCGCATTTCGCGCGAAAGGCGTGCGGATCAGCCAAAGCGCTCCCTGGGCTAAAAAAAGCCCTATGGCTGAAGTCGCTAAACCGAAAAGACCATCCTGCAAGGAAACAGCTTTGTTGTTTAAATAACCGCTCGCGAGCGCGACGCCGACGCTGGCTCCCAGCACCGCCACCATACTGCTTAAATCCTTAACAAAAGACTTTATCCTGTCCTTAAAACTCTCCGGTATTCTGCGCAATGAATTAACCAACAAATGAATAACGGCGGCCAACCCCACCGAAATTACCAGATCGGCAAAATTTAAATCCCAGCCCGGCTGGCCCTTGGTCCCTATGTTAAACCAGTCAATGACATGTCCTCGCCCCCAAGTTAAAAGCTCAACGGCAACGGACAGGGAAGCGCCGAAAATAGAACCCATCACGAAATCAAGTGCTGTGTTTAAAATCGGAACAAAAGGTCTTTCTTCAAGATATTTATTAAAAACCCAGGTTTTGCCGGCCCGAGCCAAAAAAAGAAGAGGCAGAAGGGCAACAATAAAAAACGTGGCCAATTTAGTCTGAACATGCCGCACCACCTCAATGTCCCATAAATTCGTAACTAAAAATTTTGTGCCCGCGTCAAACCCGCCAAAAAGAAAGGCTGCGCCTAAAAAAATCAGCAGTCCACGGCTGAAAAAAATTTCCCGAAACAGGCTTTTATGCAGAGGAATGCTTGGCAAAACACCCGGTTCTGTTTCTTCATGAAGACGATTGGCGCCCGGTGATTCCCGGACAATAACCGGGTCAATCTTAACTCCGCCAATCTCAACCGTCACCAATCGGCGAATTTCTTGGAGCTTGGCCTCGGCCTCGGCGTAATTTTTGGCGAAAATCAAAAACTGAACGGGGTAATCATAGCCGCTGCCCGGTTGGCCGATCTCGTCACTGACTTTTTTCTTTTGAATAACTTGGACCCCTTCGATTCCGGCCGCTTGCTCTAAACCCTCAAGCTTGGTGATCCTGCCGGCAATGGGAGAAAGCCAAATGTAATCCATGGAAACTCTTTGGGCCACGGGAAGACCGAACTCATCCACCGGCGGCAGATCACCGTCAATGGGTATTCCCATCGCGATTTTGGCGTTTAAAACCGGAAAGCTGACTGCCCAAGCGTTTTTGGCCAGCTCGCTCATATATTCCCCGGCCATTCGGGCGTTGATTTCCAAAAGTATGATTCCTTGGTCGGTGACTTTTAACTCCACGTGGTAATGCCCGTCCGGAAATCCCCCCAGCACCCTCTCAACATACTCTTTGACTTCCCGAAGAACTTCTTGAGGAAGCCCGGAGGGATAGGAGTCGCTAAAATCTTTGGGATTATTTTTGTCGAGCGTGCGATTATCCGCGATAAAAACCTGTTTTACCCTTCCTCCTTGTTTGAATGCATCGGCGTCCAGTTCATCAATTCCCAAAGCCCGGTGCTCTTCTTTCTCCAAAAAATACCGCTCCAATAAAAAGGGCCCGTCGCCCCTTAAAAACTCGCTGTAATATTTTCTTTGGGTCGTGGGATCGGATTCTTTGATCTCATCGAGTATCTCCTGGCGCTTAGCCGCCAACTCGGCGCTGGACCAAACAAACCTATAGCCCCTGCCGGCCGCGGCGCTGGGCACTTTTAAGACGGCGGGAAATCCAACTTTCCACCCGGCGCGCCAAAGCCGCCAGCGGTGAAGCCATTTATTCTCGGTAGGTTTAATAACGGTAAAACGCGGCGCCGGCAATCCTCTCTGAAGCGTAATTTCCCTTGTTTTTCCTTTATCCTTGGATGCCAGCAAAAGCTCAAGCTCTTCGGTTGTGATGGCTCCCTGGCGATGGCGCAAATACGCCTGTAAAACAACCTGGGTGTCCAAAAATGTCCAAATTTGACCGTCAATGGGATGGTCTTGGATATAGCGCCAGACAGCCTCGATCTGTTTGTTGTAATTGCCGCTGTCACCCAAAGCGGGAAGCTCAATAAACTCGTCAACCTGATCTCTCCAAGGACTATTCTCGTAATCGGCCAGCACGATCTTGACTCCCGCCGCCTTAAGATCGCGAAGCACAAACTCCTTGCCGGCGTAACCCCCAATGATCAAAAATCTTTTTCCTCGAACACTCTCCTTGCCTGTCGTCCTGAATCCTGTATTCTGCCTACTGCCTGGCGTATCCTTTCCTTCTGGCGGCGGGCGGGCTCCCCTTTGCAATGCTTGCCACTCCTGGTCCGTCCAGATATTGACGACCCTGCCGCTGGCCTTAAGCGCCTCGCTAAGAGCCTCAAAATTGGGCGATGGGACCTTGGGCTTTAAAACGTTCACGCCGTCGATAGCAGTCATCACCGCCCCGTGTTCTTTCAAAACACGATCAAAAGAATACGGCATGGCCATATCGAGAATGTGGACGTAAAATTCCGTCCAGGACTGCTGTAAATTCTCCGCCGGGGTTTCCGGCGGGGCCGCCGGCTGTGAGCGCCGCGCCCCCACGGCCCGATACGCCAACACCGCCAGGCTGGCTGTTAATCCAGCCACCAGCCCCGCAAACACCAAAATCTTAACGGGTTCGGCCAGACTTAAATACGCGGGCAAACCACCAAACAGAACAAGCAGGGATATGATTTCGACATGGGCATTGCTTGTCCATCTCATAAATCTTAATTTGAGCCTGGGCTCACCGGGTTTAACGAATTTAGATAGCGCCTTCATTATTCCCGGAGCGAATAGCTTGGCCCTCAACGCTTTAGCCAGAGCCCCATTTTGATCGTTCTTGATCAAGGTGGCCCATTTCAGCAGTCTGGGAAATGAAGAAAATATGGTTTCTTCAAGCTTTTCATAGCGAGGCATTCCCAGCTTGGTTCTTTCTTTAGGGGTCATGTTCTTCCACTGCTTCTGGCTCTCTTCAATGGTGATGGCTCTGGCTTTTTCGCGGTAAATAACATCCGCGTAATATTTTGTTCCAAAGCGACGTATGGTTCCGGTGCGTTGAAATAAGGCGATCAATTCTTTCTTTTTTGCTTCCCACTCAACTTCCGCGGCGTTAAGCGACTCTTTTTTGGAAGCTTCATCGGTTCCGGACTGCAATCTTTTGAGATCTATCTTTAAACCATAGAGCTCATCGGCCATTTTAGAACCGTCCTCGCGTTCAAACGATTGCGTAGCGCTTTGAGCCGATAAAATCTGGGCGATCTCGTCATCAGACACTTCTTCGTCTTCATCTGGCTCCGGCTCCTGGACAGCTTCTTGCGACACTCCCTCTTGGGCCTCCCTCTGATCCGCTTCCTGATCTTCTTGAACCTGGGCCAGAGGCCGCAACCGAATGCGCGCGTCAAAATAATGGGTAACAAAACCCGGCCCTTTTTGCCCATCTTCAAGTTTAGGATCAATGGCCTTGATCTCCTCTTCCAGCAGAAGGCCGTTGTTTAAGGCATGGTTAAGCACTCCGGCATGCAGGTGAGCGTATTCATACCGAAGCCATCTCTTTTTTCTTTTTCCTTCACGCTGCTTTTCTCTTTTGGTGTAAAGGCCCAGCCGCACCAAGGTTTTACGGAACTGCTCGTACCAAGCGGGCGCCTTGCTCTTTAAAGGAATGGTCAGAGTTTCCTCCATTGTGAGTTTCAAGACCATCCTGTTTCTTGGCGCCTGGATTTCGGTGACATCCGGAAACTGCTTAGAATAAACCCTGAATTTCTCCTCTAAAACCGCTATTTTTTTCCTTAATTCCAATCTTCGGCTTCTTAAATACTGAACTCTGTTCCAACTGGCGGCATATTCGTCAACTAAAACCTTCTCTTGGGCTGAAGCCTCGGCAACGATGGAAAGCTTGCCCAAGGGACTCTTGGCTTTCTTTCTCTTAGCCGGGGAAAGTTTAAAGTCCGGGGCAGGAGGAGACCGCAACCACGCTTTAAGATGCTCAATGTACTTTCTTGGCACCGGGATAGGCAGGTGGTCAACTTCTTGAAACCGCGTTCCATGGCCGTGAAAATCAGAACCGCCGGTCAACAGCAACCCGTATTTCTCGGCTTCCCGTTTGTATTCGGCAATAATGGAACGCCCGTAGCGCGACCGGTAAACCTCAAGCCCTAAAAGACCGTAGCCCACGAACTCCGCTATTCTTAAAGATTTCGTGGGATTCCACTCACCTGGATGGGCCCAAATGATCAAACCGCCCGCCTGGCGGACAGTTTTAATCACGTCTTTGACAGACGCGCCCCTGAACGGTTCATGAGCGGGCCTTCCCTCGGTCAAGAAAATGTCATACATATCGTTTTCATGCAGCCGGGCCTTATATTTCTTTTTCTTGGCGCCCTTCTGCGGCAAACCCACCTGCTCGCCAGTGTCATTTGCTTGGATTTTTTTCTTAATAACGATCGTTCTCTCCAAATCAGACATGGTATAGCCCTTCTTGTTTAAAGCTATCGCCAGCGGCCTGGCAACGTGCGGCAGAACAAAGGAGCCCTTATTGCCTCTTCTTTTCTTAAACAACTCTTTCACGATTTCTTCGTAAGAGAGCTGAACCAAAGGTTTATTAACCACCCTAGAAAGCCGCTCAAGTTCTTTATTGAGTTTTTCAATAATGGCTTTTATGCGGCGGATTCTCTCGAGATTATTTTTTTGCAAAAGATCCAGCATTTGAGGATTCCTGGAATCAAAAGCCAACGCCACAAAATGCATTTCTTCGCCGCTTCTTGGGTCCGTCGCGGTCACCTCCACCCCGGGAATAGGCGGCTTGATGTTTAAGCGCGCCGCCTCCATCAAGGCTCTTTCGTAGCCATCCAACGTGTCGTGATCGGTCAGAGAATAAATTTCGACCCCCTCCTCGTGGAACGCCCGCACCACTGTCTCGGGAGGCACGTTGCCATCCGAAAAGAAACTGTGCGTATGAACATCAACGCGGTTGTCCGGCTTGGCCAGCCGAATAAACCGGATCAGCGGATAATGGCGCGCATAATTGAATAAATCTCTCGAATTAATGCCTCTTTTATGAAACTTCCGGTAATATTGATCAAGATGGTTGATCAAGTAAACAAACACATAGATGGTCATCAGAGAATCGCCTAAAGCGCGGTGGGCTTGTTCCATTTTCAACTTAAACTCTTCGATCAAGGTGGTCAATTGATGGTTGCTTGGGCGCTTAATGACGCCGTCGCGGGCCGTGGTTCTGGAAAACTTGAGCGTATCGAGAACTTGAAGATTGGGGATTTGACCGTCGGCATGATAAAGATTGGCGTTAACATACCGGACGTCAAAACCGATGTTTTGCCCAACGACGATGGAGCCGGGAACTTTGTTTAAAAATTTGAGGAACCTTGGCATCACCTGGTCAATAGTGGGCTTGTTGCGCACCGCAAAGTCAGAGATGCCATGAATGCGCGTGCTGGCTTCGGAAATATGGTAAGGAATAATTTTCCGGCCAACCCTTCGCCCTGGATTGACTAACTGATCAAAAACGTCTTTTTTCTTGTCAAAGACAGCTCTATAAAGACCGGTTTTTTTATCTTTGACCAGTCTAAACCGGATCGCGGCCATCTCAAGTATCCGGCCGGCGCTGGGTGAAAATTCGGTGACTTCAAGGTCGTAGAGAACAAAGGTATTTTTAGTTAAGTCATGATCGGCCGGCGGCGGTCCCCGGGTGGCCGGCGCCTCTTTGCCTGATTTAACTTTAACGGCTTTGCGGGTCAAGGCCGCGGCTTCTCTGGCGGACAACGGACGGCTTAAAATTTGTTTAAGAACTGTGGCGCGGGAAACATATTTGCCTTTGGCTTTCGCCTTGATCGCTTTTTTAAGTTTCTTTGAACCCGCGCCCAAAACAGCGGCGCCCAAAACCGTTAAGGGCTTGCCGGCGCTTTGTACGCCAAACCCGGCGGCGGAAACTCCTTTTAACCATCCGATCGCTTTAAGCAAAACGCTGACCGGCGGCAAGGAAAGAATCGAAGCCGCCAGGGTTCCGATCGCGATGCCCCAGCGCTCTTTTCTGGTAAATCTCTCGCCCAAAAGGAACCGGCCGATTAGAATGGTCCCGATTAAAGCGCCCACTACGTGAATCGGCACAAACAAGGTTGCCGGCATCATAGCCAGTCCGATGTTAAACAAACCAAAAGAAAGGACAGCCGCTGTTCCTTGAAGCGACGACCAGCTTAACTGGCTTTGGGTAACCCTAAACGGAATCTCTTTTTTGTTTTTCCATCTCTCCCACAAAATGAGCAATGCGGTGGCGGCAAGTCCGCTGACTTGATTGATCAAAAGAAGTTCCAAGGCCAAATCCGGCCAAGCGTGAACAAAACACTTCAAAATAAATGTTCCGGCGCCAAAAAGCAGGACCGCCGGGATCATCCAGCCGGTCCAAGCTTTGTGATTCCAGGCCAGGCGCGAAGGCCGGCTGGACAACAAACCAAGCCCTAATGCGCTAAACGCCAAGCCAAGCCAACGCTGCCAAGCGCCGGACGTTGAAAATTTTAAAAGGTCCCACTCTCCGGAAATAAAAAATAAGGCTAAAATGATAACCACCGCCGGCGTTATTGAAGAGTAATAGGCGATCGTTTTATTGAGATTTTCTTTCACCGCGTGCGAGAGAAAGTAACCTCCAAGCGCGTAGAGTATGCCCACGGCCGGCGACCACCACACAAAATCTAAAGAAAACCTGGGGCTAAACCACCGCCACAATAGAAAGGCCAAAGGAACCATGGCCAAATGGGCATACAAAAGAAAAGTCAGAATCTGCAGCCTTCCATGTTCCCGGTTTAAAACATACTTCTGAAGGCCGTTTCTTCCCGCGGAAAACAGTATCCCCGCCGCGACAACGGGTATGGTTAGCTTAATAAAGGAAAAATTGGCCAGCCAATGAGCCGGCGTCGCGAAAGCCAATAAAGCGGTGGCTCCTAAAACAGCCAAAATAACGGCCCCGATGGCCTTGCCGGATAAAAGAGGATGCCTTGCGGCCTCTTCCTCCTCGCGCGCTTTCTTTTGTCTAAAACCGTTTTCAAGGGTTTCCAAAACGCGCAGTGTGCCGTCAACGCCTTTAACTGAAACCAGCCGGACATCTTCGGGGATCAGCTTTCCTTCCTCATCACCCACATCCAAGTGTTCGCTTCCCTTAAGCATGGAAGCCACGGCGAGATCACTGCCAACCGGAGCGATAGAGTACTCGGCGCCAACGGTTAAAATTTCATCAGGTTCAAATCCGGCCTTTCTTTCTTCAACCAATCGTTGCAGCAATTTTTTAACCGCCAACCCCTTGTGCGTTTTGGTGATGCTAAACGAATTGGGTCCCAAAGCGTAGGGAGCGTCAACTCCATGCACCTGGGCAAACGTTTGGTACAACCCAAACGCCTGATTTAACTCCTCTTTAACATTAGCGCCCGGAATTTCAGGGGTAACCGTAATGAGAATGTGGCCGGCCTGGTCAATTTGATTGATCTGGACCCTGTCGCTCTTCGCGGCCTTAAAAAATCCTTTCAAGGCCTCCTCGATCTTCAACTGCTCCCTATCGTCAAATCTTTCCCTGGCTATTTCAAAAGCTTCTCCATGATCAAAACCAACAAGCTGGCTGCCATAGTCCGAAGCCGCGTATAAATCCTTTAAAATGCTCGCGGCATCTTGATTGCTTTGGGACAAACGCCGCTTCAATGGGTCAATCAGAAGTTCTTCAATGGTGCTCGCTTCGGGTCCAGATCCTTTTCTGGTGTCAAAACTGCGCCCCGAAGTGACAAAAATGGTAAGTCCTTGTTGTCTTAGCGAAATCAGGCGATCAATAACGGCCAAAGGAACTTGGCGGGTTTTAAGGTCAAAAAGCGCGTCAAAATTAAAAATAACCAAGCGATGGGGATTGGCCGCGATTCGGGAAAAAAGTTCATTCTCGCCAGTCTCGTCAAGAGTCCGGGCCTTAACCGGCCTTATTCCGCGCAGAATATTTCTCTCATATTTCGGGCGTCCGAAGAAATACCGGTAGCCAAAAATAACAGCGGCCCCGGCCAACAGCGCAATCACTCCCCCGCCAACCCAAGGGACAATAGAAAAAGTAGGGACAGACACTACTTTTTGAAAAGTAGTGTCTGTCCCTACTTTTTGCATAGCTTCGGCAATATCAGATGATCCAGTCCATAAAATCGCCAGAAGCGTAACGCCGGCGCCCAGCAAGACTGCCAGAGTTCCCGGCCCTCTGCCTGCGCCGCTAAAGGCAACTATCACACCGTGGATCAAGGAAACAACCGCGCTGGCCGCGAAACTTAAAAGCTGCGCGGACTGGGCAACGAGCAGAGGAAAGGGCACCAAAAGAATGCCGCGGATCACCCAGAACCACCAGGGGCCGGCCAAACCCGTCACGAAAGCCAAAAACGCCTCCTGCGCTAAAACAACGGCGATGAACAACTTGGGCCGCGCCGCCAAAGCCATGTAAGCGTCGAAAAAGGGCTTAGGCAGCGTGTCCAAACTCCAAGAGAAAATTTTCTTGGTATCCTGGGAAAGGGTTTGAAAGAAACGATCGCTCCTGCTTTTGGGCCAAGTCTGGCTAACCGCCACCCTCAAACCTTCAATCGCACCCCAAACAACACAGCTAAGAAGAGCCAAAACCATGCCAATGGCGCCGGTCGCGAGCATCCAAATGGCCAGCGTCCCCAAACCCACGATTTGTCCTGGCAAAGTCCGAATGTCCCACTTATTGGCCGACTTAAAGAACCACTCACTGACTTTTTCCATGGCCGGATCATAGGGCTCCCAAAAAGCCTCACGGAATCCCTTTAATAAAGCCTGGAAGAAAGCGATATCAATATCAAAAGCCTTGCTAAAGGCTAAAACCAGAGAACCAACCCCAACCAAAATGAGGGGGATGTGGAGGGGATACCACGCCGCAGCTAAAACAGCCAGGGGCGTGAGGAAGTACCCCCACCGCAAACCAATTCGTTCCTCTCCCTTAAACTTTTGAGGTCTTAAAACAAAGTGGAGAAGGCCGCCGGTATTAATAGCCGTGACTAAAACCAAAGGCGCAACCAGCCACCATGAACCGCCTGGAAAAACGGCCGCGAGCAACGGAAGTTGAAGCGCCGGGGCTAACTTCCTGGTCTGGATATTCTCAACGGGCACCAGCAGGAACCCAAGTCCGATGGCGCTGGTTACCAAAGCGCCGCCCAAAACCAAGGAATGTCCGACCGTAGCCAAAGCGATTCCCACAAAGCCAAGACCGATAATAGCGGCCTTAAAAAAAGCCCTTCGGGAGCCGTAAGCTCGGGATAGGTGGCCGCCGCCAAGAAACATGACGGCGAAGAGACCGGAGAGCACGACGGTTTCAGGCCGGCTCGCGACAGCCAAAACAGCCGTTAGGGAGGTAAGCAGAGTTCCGATATAAGCTGCCAGTCCCGATGGATCCTTAAACTCATTCTCCTCATTGTCAAGTCCGTCCGCGTCTTTTTCTTTCCGGCTGGGCTTGGCGATTCTGGTCAAAGCGAATCTGTTGGCCAGCGCCAAAACACCCGCCCCGAAAATGGCCGCGGCGCCAACGGTAAACTTAACCGAAAGCAACGGCAAGTGAAGAAGAAAAAGGTCAATCCCCAGGACGCCCAAGGACCAACCGGGCAGTGATCTTAAAATTCGGGAATCTTTTTTGGAGGAAAGAAGAGTGAAGAGTTGAATGGCTAAAGCAAGGGAAGTTACCGCGAAACTGCTTAAAAGAAAAAAGTTAGTGACGCCTAATGCCCACGCCAAATAAACCGGCGTCCCCGCAATCCCTATGCCTACAAGAAGTCCTGTCCACCGAAAAAGATTGAAATTTTTCTTGTCATTGCGAGGAGCCATCGGCGACGAAGCAATCTCATCAGAAGCAACAACCTTTTCATGAGATTGCTTCGTGGCGCCCGCAGCGCCACTCGCAATGACGGAAGCCGGCGGTCCGCGAACCAAAACAGCCAGTCCTTGCAAAAGTCCTCTGATCAATCCAAACGCAACAGCCGTTGCCCAGCTGACCATTAAAACGATCTGCCCTAGAACTAAAAACCCAAAAGCCAAAGGCAGGGTAACCACTCCTTTGGCAATGAATTCGGATGGTCTTGACGCAACCGGCTCAACCGCATCCAGCGTTTTACCCGCAGCGAACGTCCAACTGTCATTAAACGCCTTCAGCGCGGCGGTCATCCTGCCTTGGGGAGATACGCTTTCCAGCGCATCCTGCAACCCCCGGGAAACACCCCAGAAAATAACGCCGGCCAAACTTAAAATAAAAGATCCGACGACTCCCGGCATAGCCATCAAAACGAAAGGAACGGTTCCCAAAAACGAAATCCAATCTTCGGAAGAGTCCGATTTGTTGGCCAAACGGGTAAACCAGGCGGTGGTTGTTTTCCAGGCCTTGGCGATGGGCTCTTTCGCGTGATCCACAAAACCCCGCCCCCAAACCTTAAGAAAATTGTTGAAGCTAAAAGCCCCGGCGTACGCCAAGGAACCAAACGAGATCAGCCCTAAAATTAACGACACATGCCACGGAAAAATAAACGCCGTCCATCCAGCCAGAGGAATCAACATCGAACCAAAACGGGCCGCGGCCGTGTTTTCGCTGTTCGTGTCATAGCTGGGATTGCGGAAATCCTGGGGATACAAAGCGTAGCGGGCCATGCCGGCTGTGTTAACCAGCAAGATCGTGCCTAGTAATGGGTGGCCTGAAAGAAAGAGCAACGCAAGAAGCGGTGCCTGAAGGACAGGCGTCACGGCCCGCAAAAATTTAGGGGCTCCAGGAGCCCAAAAAGTCAAAAATCCCAATCCCAAACCGGCCAATGCCAGGGCGCCCCCCAAAACCAAAGATCCGCCCAGCGCGCTGGTCACCCCCAAATAAACGCTCAAGGCGGCCGCGGCCCGCGTAAAAGGATGGCGCATCTCAAAGGCTTTGGACGCAACTAGAATCAAAAAGGCGAACGCTCCCGCAAAAGCGGCCACCGCCGGCTGGCCGATTACCATCGCCCAGATGCCCACCGATGTCAATGCCGCCGCGGCAAATGTTCGCATTCCATTGGCATCAGTGTACTCCTCCTTTTGCCCTTCATCAGCAGCATTCTTCTTGATGCCAAGCCGCCCCATCCCAAAGGTGTTAACCAACGCTGCATAACCTGCCGCCAACAGCGGCCAGGAAAACCCTGGTTCGACTGCGCTCACCACAAGAGGATAAGCCGTGGACATCAAAAGAATCCCCTGAATGCCAGTCAAAAGCGAAGGCAACGTGCGCACAACGCCGGAACGTTTAAGCGGTGTCACAAGGCCGGCCAAAAGAAGCGAAAGCGCTATGCCTTGAGCAATCAGACTGATACCGATAAAAGAAGCGGGGGAGCTGATCAAGCCCAATCCCAAGTACCCCGAGACAACCACAGTCAAACCAATGCTGATCACGACCCCGAACAAGTCCAACATGCCGTAAGAAGTCTGGTTGCCAGACTTGCCCCGCTCTTTAAGAAGAAAAATCCCCAAATAAACCGCCAGAGCGCCCAGCGCGACAGCCGCCGCGATCAATCCCGAAGTTCCCAACGCCGCCGCAAAAGCAGCCCACGGATAGCGCCAGGCGGGATTCGTCGCCGCGCCCGCCGTTGCCAAAAGGCCGGCCAGAGCCGCGCTCATCGCAAGTTCAGTCGTTAAAAAACCGCGATACCTGCGGGACGCGCCATCCCCCGGCTCGGTCGGCAAGCCTTCAAAAGATGCCCGCGCGGCGCCAGTGTTTCGAAAATCGCTTAAAGCTTGGTTTAAAAGCGAACGGGCCCTGCCGAGGCGGATGACCATTCCGCCTTCGCCCCCGCCTGATTCCTCCTCAAATGATCTTCCACTCTCAATAACTCCGACAATGTCTTGGGTTACCTGTCCCAAGTGCCCAGCGGTTTCTTCATCCCACCTGGTTTTAGCCACCCGTCCCAAAGCGACCGCCAGATCAATAAGATTGGACCGCGCCGCGGAAGACGCCTCGCCCTTGGCCGCGTCCGTACTTAAAGCCAGTTGAATCAGACGCAACAAGTACGCCCGCTGAAGCTCACGTCGTAGAGGTGAAACAGCTTTGACTCCGCCGCGCTTGGCTTGGAAGACTTCTTGCCAAATAGATTTTGTTAACCGGCCGAAAAATTCATTCAAAGAAAGAGTTTTGGCGCCCTTGGCCAAAGACCTGGAACTGACCAAACGCTGGTGCGTTTCGGCGTCGAAAACGTAATTTAAAACCTTCTGGCGCAGTCCGAATATTTGCCCATCAACATCCAGAAGACCGGCGCCGGCATAAGGCTCCTCAACCGTTCCTCGGTGATCCAAAACCAGCTTGCTTAAAAATTCAGGCGGAAACGTAAACGGCTTGTCCGAAAAAACGAATTCGTCTAAAAATATCAAGACCTCTCTTTGCTTTTCTGCGCTGACAGGCTCGGCTGGGAGCCCTTTCCCGCCGGCCGGCAACCGGCTGATTTCAATGCCTCCGATATTGGCCAAAGCTACCTCGACCGCGCGCTGATACTCAAAAAGGCCTGTCGCGAATCTCTTGGTAAGATGGGAATAAGGCTGGCCCGGCGCCAGCTTCAGTTCTTGCAGTTTATTCCACAGCTCCCGGACAACAAGCGCCCGGTTCTGGGCGAACTCCAACGCCTCGCCCAAATCCCACAACTGCGCCCGTGGATTGCCGGTGTCCAAATCTTCATCCGGAGCGTACCTTAAAGCCCGGTCATTCTGCGCGCGGGCTTCAATTTTGGCCAACTCCTCCTGCTCTTTTTCCGGCGGGAATTCTTTATAACCGCGCTCGATGATCCAATAATCATAAGGACCAATCTGGGTTTGCCAATAAGGTCCCTGCTTTTCCCCCGGAGCCGCGACATTGACCGGCGTATAATCCATCACGGCAGCTGCCTTAAGACCGTCATCGGCTTCGTTGATTTCTCTCAACGTTCTCCAGGTACTGCCCGCGAAATTATGCCGCAGTCCCGAGGTATGGCCGATTTCATGCATCGTAACGTCCGTGATGAAATCAAGAATAAACTGCTTCTTTTTCTCTGGACTGAAATCACCGCGCGCCTCCAAAACAGCATAAGCGAATCGGGCCTGCTGGGTCAGCCGCTCGGCGTAATTGCAGTAGTGCCGAGGTTTCTTTGATCCCTCAAAAAGCGAACTCAACTGCCTGCCCGCTCCCTCTTCTCCGTCATCCCGCCGCAGGACGGGATCCAGGGTCTCCTCTCCAGGATTTATTCTCTCCCAGTCACGCTCAACCGCTTCGATCATGCGGGCATTAAAAATCACGTTGGCATTGTAAATCTCTCCGGTCAGGGGATCAGCACGCGAAGGGCCCATCGCGTAAACCCTGTTCATGTCCACAAACCAATGGAAAACATTGTTGCGGATATCTTCCGGATCGAACCCCGGATCACCCGCTTTAAATGCCGGTCCGCCCAACCAAGAAGGCAAGGCAAAGTCAGGCGCGAATCTTGAAATCAAGCCTCCGGAATCCTTCGACCTCGGCGCAACTTCATCCGGCTGTTGACGCACCGCGATCGCGTTTTTAAATCCGATCTTCTCAAAAGCCTTATTCCAGGCCAGCATGCCGCGCTCCACCGCTTCCCTATATTCATTGGGAACCGTATTGGCAATGACCCACACGATGGGATTTTTGACTTCCGAAACGGCGGCTTTAGCATCTTTCTTTTCCAGCCGCCATCGGTTGATGGCGCGCTTGGTGTCCTCGCGCGCCGGGCCCCGGGTCCAGTCTTTCCAGATGGTTGAAAAATATCCCATCGGATCATCCACGATTCTAGGGCGGTACCCCTGCGGCGGGCGCTGCGCCAGACTGTAGCGCAAAGCTACCGGCAGGCCCACTGAACCGACGCGAAAAATATGGTTTAGTTTGATTTCGACATTGCCGGCATAAGCCCTGATGAATTCAACTTTTCCCTGACCGAAAGGCAGGCCGAGCGTATTCTTTAAAAAAAGCTCGTCAAAGCTGACAACAAATTTTTCATCGGAAGATTCGTTTTTAAGAATTTTGGCGGCGGCGATAATGGGCTCGGCTAAAGATTCAGCCAGCGCTTTCCCAATGGGCGAATCCGGAGGGGCGCGGATTTCAGTGCGTTTAACCACCAGCCGGATTTCGTCATCAACTCTTTCAAAACCGACGGCCAGTTCTCCGATCTGATAATGGGAATCAAGACCCTGAACGCCGATGCCGCGCTCCAAGGTCAAGGCCCAGTTGTAAATTTTTCCAAGCTGGTCCTTGGCGATCTCCATCTTGTAGCCGGCGCCGGAAGCCGTGATCTTAAATAAGGGTTTTTCCCCTTTGCCCAAGCGCTCAATAACAGCCGGCGCCGAGGCCGAAGGCGTCATCACCGGCCCGGGTTTAGTAGGGACAGACACTACTTTTTCTTTAGAAAAAGTAGTGTCTGTCCCTACTTTTCTTCGGGCCCACCACCAACCCAAGCCGACTCCCGCCGCCAACACCAACAACCCCAACGGCCAATACTGCGCCACAAATGACGCCAGGGTGACGGCATCAGGGGTCGCGCCGTCATCCGCCAAAGCCTGGCCAGCTACCAAAGCGACGCCCACCATGGCCAGGGCCTTCACCACTCTGCGGCCCAGCTTGCGTTTGACCGGGGCAGTTGGGGCTTTGGATTTTACTTTTCCATTAGATTGCTTCGCCCCATTGTCTCTCGCTATGACTTTTTTGGCAGGCTGCTTGTTCTTATCCGGCGCCGGCGCTCTGGTTCCAGGCTTTATTTCCTCTTTGCTATCTCCTCTTCTGTTCCCGAAACCTCCCCCGGACCCGCGCCATGACCCTCCGCGCTGGTTTCGTTTTCCAAGGGCGACGCCGTCGTTGGCTTTCTTGGCCGCCGCGAACATTTTGTCGAATCTCTGGACATAAGCCATCACGTCCTGCGGATCAACAATAGTGCGGGCGTTTTCAAAATTGTGCTCAAAAGCATTTTCGCTGTCCGCGGCGGAACCGGTGATCACAATCGTGTCATCAATAATAACGATCTTATCGTGAACCTTTTCGTGAATATCTTGGTCACTATTGGGACCTCCATAAAGATAAACCTCAACCTCATTTCTCGCCAAAAAATCGTCCTTGGCGTACTGATTGGCATGCTGACGGGCATCTAAAACCCCCTGAACCGTTATAGCGCCCAACTCACCGCCAACCAAGGCATCCGCGAAAGGCTTTGAAAATAGCGAGGAGGTGATAATTTTTACAGAACGCCGTGCAAGCTTAACCCCGCTGATCTTTAAATCTTTGATGCCGCCGGGACCAGAATTGGGCGAGAAGGCCGCAATAGGCAGCTTGCCGCCGTTATATTCAATAGTGGGCTCCCTTGTGGGCGGAATCCAGGAAGGATCAAGACGATAATTCTTGGGATCCATCGCCAAGATCTCTTTGAATGTTTTACTTTGAGCCCATAGGGAATCAAAATTTTCCTCATAAAAATCAATCGTTTCTTCATCGTCGGTAAAGGCCATGTTTTCAAAATGTTGCTCTTCTGATGTCGGCCCGGGGTTATAGGAACCCATGCCCAGTATTCTGTAATACCTCTTGCGGCCGATAAATTTGAGCAGCCTATCAAGCAGAGTCGGATTTCTTTTGCGGCCGCCAATGAAAATTTTATTGTGCTGCTGGGTTCTTGAACTTTTGGGAGGAGCAATTCGAACTTCGAGACGCTCTTGACCGGCCTTGGTTTCAAGAAGGGCCTTGACCCCTTCCTGCAAATCCTCCAGGACTTTTCCATCAGGACCAAAAACGTGCTTATAATCGAGCAAAATGTAACCCTTTTTCTTAGTTTTTGTGCCTTCCTCAATAACCCGCTTAATGGGCTTTGACCGTTGGTCGTAAAACATTGCCTTGTAAACATCCGGCGTCGCTTCAAACATATCCACCCACAACGGTTCAACCGGATGTCCCGGCCGGAAAGCGAATGATGGCAACCTCTTGGTGTAATATCGAATGAGCCTCGGCTTTCCAATGTCATACTCTCCCTCATTGGCTTTGTAATCATAAGACCCGTCAATAATCATGGAGTTGGGAATCCGCCTGACTATTCCTTCTCCTCCATCAAGCAATACGTCCACGTATAAACGTGTCGTTTGAAGAACTCTGCCTGGCGCGCCATTAATTTGAATCCAGTCGCCGACGCTAATCCATTTTTTAGGAACGTCGAAAGTAATCAACAGGCTGTCTATGAAAACGGATATCTTCTTTTGTAAACCAAGAACCAACGCGGCGCTAAGGATGCCAACGGCAGTAGTGCCTCCCCAACGTCCAGCAATAAGATAGGCGGCAGCTGCCCAGGGAAGCAGTCCGACCATCTCAATGACGTCTTGCCTCTTATTCCATGTTTTATATTTCCAGATTTGATTTTGGCCCAGAGCGCTTCTGGTTCTATCTCGAAGTTGTTGAGTCACAAAGCGGGTTACCACCAGAATCAAAATCGTGGCCAGGATCTTAGCCGTCATATCATCTCCCGAGGTAATCCAGCTGATCAGCGACCCAACTGATCCGAGCAGGCCGGACCCAGCAACAACTTTGCCCGCGGCTGTGCCCGCCAGGTTCGGAGTCGGGTTTAGCGCCGCCGGCGGGGCAACTGCAGCCAAAGCGCCGCCGGCGCTTCCCATCAAATGCAAAAGCAACAAGGCTCCCGCCGGCAGGGCCACCCAAGGAACCCAGACCGATGGGGTGTCCTTGGCGCGCTTTAAAGCTTTCCGAACCACGGTCCCAAAAGTTCCCGGAGCCTCAACTAAACGCGAAAACACGATCATCGCCAGACTGGCTGCGGAAAGAATTATGGCCAGCGCTGGAAATGCTCCGTTTCCCAAGCGATCAAAAAGAAAAGCCAAGACAGGTAACCCAACCAACAAGGCCAACCCGTGCAACATGCCTTGACCAGCCTGAACGCGTCCCTGCATCTCTTTGGGAGCCTCGGCCTTAACCCTGGCAGGCAAACTTATTTCTGCCGGGATACTCAAAAGTCCGTATAAGGTCATGGCTCCCACAATCAAATACGGGTTAACCCAAGAATAACTCCAAAAGAGAAGAAGGGAAGCGCCGCCGATTCTGGTCCATGTGGTCAGGCTGATTTTTTTAGCCCAGGGCATAAGTCCAATCAAGGACGCCAGCCAGCCGCCCAAGCTATACCCTCCCACGATCCAGCCATACAACTCCTTATTTGCCGGAAAATAATTGCTCACGTACACAAGAGCGATCAATCCGTAAAAAGCGGAGTGAACTATCGTCAGGGGGAAGCTCAAAATAACTGGCCAGCGCAACCGTGGATTAGAAAGCACCTCCGCGATCCCCTTAAATGCGCTGCGAAAAAATCCCTCTGCTGATTTCTGCTGATCATCCCCGCCGGTTCGCTTTTCTTTTCGCGAACCCAGCGCTAAAAACGTAAGACCCCCGATCACCAAAGCTACCGGATAAATCTTAAAGCCAACGATGTTTCCAAGGCTGGCCACAAGATAGCCGGCAACTACCGGTCCGCTGGCTCCCACGATTTCCAGCAAGTTATGGGTCAAAAAGTCAACCTTTTTAATAACTTCCCCATCCTTGTTGACTCTATGAGCGATTAAAGCGCCGCCGGCAATGTTTCCGGGTGACATCAGGATTGAAGTAAGCGCATATAGCCCGACAAAAAGCGGGGTCGTCAAGGATTTCTCTAAAAAAATCATGGAAACGACAGGTATTGCGCTCGCTATAAAACTAACCGCCATTAAACGATTCAATTTGCCGGAAAATCGATCCACCAAATAGCCGCTTAAAGGACTGATAAGAATGCCTATCGCCACGCGCACCAGAGTTACCGCGCTTAGCACTTGAGCGGTTGCTCCAAGTTGGTCTTTGAGCATCCAATTCCTGGCGACTCCAAAAATTTCGATCCCTACCTGCATGACCACCATGCCTACCAGATAAGGCCAAAAAGCAACCAAAATATCTCGTATGGTGACGATTGTTTTTTGTTCTTTGGCATTAACCCCTAACCCAACCAGCCCCGCCACTTTATTAGCTATATCCTGAATCCCATCCGCCAATTTCCTGATCCACCGGGGCGCGCGGCTGGCTTCGATCATGCCGTAGAGGCGCGGGATGGCAAATTCAAAAACCATCAGGCCAAGTCCTATGGTGCCGATCGCCATTGAGGTGAAAAAGAGGCCTTGGGGCATTAGCCAGCGTTCCGCTGCAAAAGCCCCGCCGGCTCCCACCGCCATAACGAACATATCGCGCACCGCCTTTACTGAACCAAAGATTCCGTTTGGTATCTTTTCATAGACAACGCGGTTTAAAACGTTCCAATGAAAAGCCTCAACAAAACCGGACAGCGCCATGTAACCCACCAAAAAAGGCAATAAGGGCGCGGCCGAAGCCAGCCCCACCAATCCTGTTTTCGCTCCAATAGCAAAAAGAATCAAAAAGAGGGGCCGGGTAAACGCGATGGACACCGCCATCCAAATTTTAGCCCGAGGGTGCCTTTCAACGTAATCCCTGGCATTCAAACGGTCAACAAGGACATTGCCGGCTAATGAACCGAAATTTCTAACCAGTAAGAACCCGGCTAATCCGGCGTGGCCAAAACCAAAAATATGAGAAAGGTAAAAAGGAAGAAAAACACCGTAAAAGGCTTTGCCAAAAATCCCCATTTCATAGGCCTCTAGAACGGTATCCCAGCGCAGCACCTTGGTCTTGAGCGTCACTGTGACCGCCTGCCCAAGCGTCTGGAAATACTGCTTGAGATTAAAGGGTGACTTTGGCGGCGCTTGGGTTTTAGGCTCATAAATCTCGCGGCTCACCTTCGGCTGGGTGCGGATAACAACTGCCAAAGCAATAAGCCTGGTCACGGCTGAATAACCAAAAGCTGATGCTACGGCGATCGCGGGACCGAATTTACCCAAAACGGAAAAAACAAGGAGTTGGCCAAAAATCTCGGCCACCACATTGTATTTCCACTTGGAGGAATCCACATGCCCTAAAACAGCCTGCTTCGTGGCGCCTTCTTTGGCCGCTATATCCGAAGCGCTTAACTGCGCAAACTTTTCATAAATTCTCTTTAAAAAATTATCCGCAATAACGATAACGGCCACTGAACCAACGACAGGCCACCAGCTGTTAAAATTCCCCTGGGAAATCAGGAGGACTGCCGAGGCCGCTGACAACGCGCTAATAATAAGTCCCGTTCGAAGGATGGTGAAGAGATTGGAATAATCGGTCGCAGGCCCACTGGGCAGGGTGGCCCCGGCATCGGAAAGTTGATGAATCGCGGAAGCACGGGCTTTGGCCAGCTCGTTTCCCGTGATACCATCCGCGTAACCAGGGAACGTGGCCTCTAAGACGGCGTTGCTGGACATGGGCAGGGCGTTCGCAAACAGCAGTCTACGCAGGTAGGAAGGCAGCTTTCTTACCGGTTGGGGCGGCAACCTAGATCCCCTGCCCCCATTAACATCAACTTCAACCGGCTGGGTCGAAATTTTCTCAAGCGCTCGCAGCGCCTGCTGAAGTTTGATCAAAACCTGCGGATCCTTTTCCCGTTCAATTTGATCTTTAACAAGAGAAATCAAGGCGTTCTTAAATGACGGCCTCGCCTCTTTGCTTTTTTCGTTAGCTGCCGCCACCGAAGCGATCACTCCGGCCGTCAAACCGCGAGCGCCGGGTTCTTCGGAATTCAAACCGCGCCCCAAAGCGTAGATATCTTCGTTTTCGCCAAACTTTTCGATTGTAAGCAATGGATCGGTCGGTTTACCGCGCTCAAGGAATTCGCCCAACAGATAGAAACCAAAAAGCGCGAGCTCGGACGCTAACGCAATCACTAAAACAACCGGCCAGGAGGGGAAATCAGCGGCGGCTATGGCTAAACCCAGAGCGCTGCCTTGACGCAAAGCAAGCCGCGCGCCCATAACAACAAAAGCCCTGGGGATGTTAAGCCCGGTGGGAAGCCCCATGCGCCGGGAATTGGTAAAGTCCGCTAGAGCCGCGCGAAAATAGCTATTAACACGCGCGAAGCCTTGAAGTCCTGCTTCCCTAACTTGAAGGTTCCTTAAGGTCAGGGACAATTCAGGCATCGAGGCCAGCAGCGGGGTTCTGATCCAGCGAATTAAACCATTGGTCGCGCCCCAAGCGAAATTGAAAAAATGGCCGCGATAAGGCCTGTATTTTTGAGGATCCAGGCCTTTAATTTCAAGTTGCCGGTAAAAATCATTATCATCAAGATGCGGACCCCTAATCATCAGCCGGATTCGGTTAAACATTTCCCAGCCGATCATTTCCAACAATGTCGCCACAATGCTCGCCACTGTTAAAGCGGTCTTAAAGGAAACGCCGCCATAGTAATGAGAAACGACAAACAGGCCCCCGTAAATGGAAGCCGCCAAAAGAAACTTAACCACAGGAGAGCGTTTGGGATCGGTCAACTTGGGGCCGACACCAGCATCCGGCGGAACAACAACAGGCTTGCTGGGTTTATCCAATTCATCCAGGAATCTCCCAACTGTTTGCCTATGTTCGGCGTCATGATCATATTTGAGAAGGTTCCTGATCCTTTTAATTAAGTAGGTGTGAGACAGGAAGGCCTGGTCTTCATTTAAGGCCGGAGGGTTAATGCCGATATTGGAAATCCCAAAGAAAGGAACTGATTGCCCATTGACGGGCTGTCGAGTTAAATGGCGGCCAAAGCCAAGCACAAACAATGCGTCTATCATGCCCTTGGAAGTTTCGGCCTGCAAAACTGATCTTAAATCAGCCAAATCCTCGCGATCCCGGCTCACCGTGTTACGAAGAACAGGATTGATAAAAGGTTCCAAGGCAAGAATCAATACGGCCAGGGGCAGCAGAGGCCGCAGCGCGAACCGGCCGGGAAACACCTGCTTGTGAAACAAGTTGGCTATGGAATTTAAAAATCCTCCCAAAGTAGAACCGACGGTCTGAACCGCGATATCGCCGTTTATAACGTGGGACAGCTCATGGCCGATCACCGCCTCAAGCTCGTCATCATTCATTGTGTCAACAATGGCCTTGGTAAACGTAATTTGTGCCAGCCAAGGCAACAGGCCCGTGGCAAACGCGTTTAAGGCGGTCGGCGGCATGAAGGCGTTTTCCTGATCAATGTGTTTAATCTTGATGTATTTTATTAGGGCCTTGATTTTTGTTTTTTGCCACCAGCCGGCTGCCAATTCAAGCTCACGGTTCAGTCTTTTCATGGTCAGTCTATGGAGCCTGGGCATCTGTTCTTCGGTGACTTGCCGTCTTTTGGTCAGCACGTCAAGAATTTTGTTGGATAACAACGCCATGCCGAGTCCGATAGCCAAAGTAATAGGAAGGCCTCTTAAAAAAACTCGATAAGGCGACCAATCCCACCCATAGATCGCGGTGACCGCAATGCCGCCTAAAACAGTCGGCAACGCAATATAGAGAAAAGCGGCCTTCACGTTTCTCCAAAAAATTTTAAGCCTCGGCTGCGCCGCCACCGAAATGGCGCCAGGCGCCATTTCCTCGGGCCTGGGAAGACCCAATCGGTCAATTTCGAGAAAATCATCCGCTAAATCTTTCGGGATGTTCAAGCGACGAAGCCCCTCTCTAGTAAGAGGCCGGCGCTGCCCAACCGTCCCCCCCTCACCCGGCCCTCTCGCTTGACTGCTTCCTGGGACTTGACTAGAGGGCTGATCTTCGGAAGCCTCGCGACGAGAGGGTTGCGGTGAGGGGGCTTGGCCACTCAAAAGCTGAAACTCTCGAACATTGAGCAAGGTGACAAAATCCTGCGCGTTCTCCCGGACCAAACCGGTGAATTGCGCTAGACTGGAAAAAGGCGCAGGCAAAGCGTTAAACACCGCGCCCAGCCCGCCCGCGATGATCGCGTGATCTTGAGCGATTAAATCACCGGCTGTGCGCAGCAGGCGGCTGTATTTGGTGACTCTCACCGTACGCCGGCCGTCGGTCAGATAAAAAGGCGCGGCAGGAGTTGCCGCTAACAACCGCCGGGCAATGGTGGTCTTGCGTCTGCTTAAAAGCTCGTTGATCTCCTTTTCGCTAACCCGAATGGTTCCGTTTTCACCCACGATCTCAACCGGCAGGTCGCCGAATCTCGGAATGTCCTGCTCGAGCCGCTCGATAATGGCGACGTTGGCGGCTTCTTTGCGGATGCCGGCGCCGCCTTCCCATTTGTGCCAATTAAGTTTTCCTTTCTCCGCGGTGATCGCCAGTTCATAGGCAATATATTTGGGAACAAAGGCGATAGGGTCTAAAATTTTGCCGATGGCTTGAAAAGCTTTGACCACCGCCTCAAACGTCGCGGCGTCCAGGCCGGCCACATAAGGCGAAGAAAAGGAGGTGCCCTCGCGGTTTCCGCCGTCCACTATCAACCCGCTATACCCGGTCTCACTCGGCTTATCAATCTCTTTGCCTGTGGAATCCCGCGCCGGGCCCACGCTGGAATAAGATTTTCTCCTGTCGTTCTTATCGGAGGCCGCGATCGCTTTGCCGGCCCGTGAACCAGCCGGAATCCCGACCGTGCCGTCACCTGGCCGCCCGCCCGCGTTGCCGGCCGCCATGTCCACCAAAATCCCATGCGCCTGCATCTTCTCCACCAGTTTTGCCAAAGGATGATCCGCGTTGTTGATGTCAGCGCCCAAGCTCATGTTAACCACAATCAGCAATCGGCCATTGCTCAACGCAAACATCTTGGCGCTCTGCGCCCCCGCCTTATAAAGCTGATCCGCGATCTCGATCGCGCGCTCCATGCCCATGGCCACCGTGGCCTCGGTGCCGGAGCCGTTCTGGTGGCTTAAAACCTGAAGCGCTCCCATCTGGGCTCCCGGCGCCATGCCTTCGCCATTGCCTTCGGCCTCCTGCCCGCCCGAAACCTTGGCCGTTATCCTGCCGTGAGGTCCTGTATTTTTGCCCGCGTTGCCTGCTTCCAGAACGCCGATCTGGGTCTCCCCTTCGCTCTGCTTATAAAAATTCTCCTCGTACTGCGCTCGTCCGGCAAAAGCGGGTCCGCTTAAATCCGAGTTATCATCAATGACCAAAAGAAGCGTGTTGGCTCCGGTGTAACCTTTTTTACGTATCGCGGGAAGGCCGGCCAATTTCCCGGCATCTGCCAACAATATCCCGATCTCCCCTTCATCGGCGACAGGCTTGGGCACCGAAACAACCCCCGCCACGCGCGAGGGCATGCCCAACTGTTCCAGGCGCTCCTGAATCAATGGGAGCTTGGTCTCATCGCTGATGTCAAAAATCAAGGAGCCGTTTTCCGTTTCAAAATTAGGCAGGGTCGCGATGAGTTTAGCCCCTTCAACATCAACCTGCCGGGCATCAAGCCCGAAAGTCAGCGCCGCGTAAGACCGAACATCATCGCCGCGGCTTGAAACCAAAAATTTCTCAATTTTCCCTTTATTGGGAGGCCGGACGATCAAATGCACCGGCAAACTCTTTTCCTTAAGCGCGCTCAAAATGGGTTTAAGTTCCCTAGCCCGGTTCTGGAGCTTAAGCTCATATCTTCTGACCGCGCGGTCAATTCTGGTTTTTAACAATCTGTACTGCGGCACAGCCTGGGCCAGCATAATGGGGCCAAGTTCTTGCTGCAGTTGCTCTAAAAATTGGCGCGCCACCTGTTGAAATTCCGGATCAATTAAATAAACCTGCGCGATTGCTTCGCGGGCTTTGCCGCCGCCTAAAAGTCCGGCCAAAAGTTCACCCACCGCCAAAGGATCAATGGCGCTAATCTCGCGGATGAATCCGGTGACTAAAGCGGGAGGCAAGATTCCGGCCGCCTGCTCGGGAGTCTCGATGGTTTGCGCGATTTTGGAGATCGCCTCCAAGGCCGCGGCCCTGATCTCCCTAGGCTGTTGGACGTCGCGCGCGATGGAACGCAACAGCTGTGGGAAGGCGTCATCAAGATGGCTAAACTCGCCGGTTGACCAGACCGCGCTGAATCTCAAGTATCGGTTCTGGGTAGTTTGGATAACGCGGTAAATCTTGGCGCGGCTCGTGGCATCTTTCTTGTCAAAACGCGCGGTGAGATACGCTCTCCAGAAATGGTCCTCTTCTTGACCTAAAACAAGCTCCTTAGTTTCGTGAGCAGTATCCTGTCTCTTGAAATATGCAAGGATCGCTTTCTGAACTTGGGGATCGCTCTGGCGGGCCAGGGTATCGCTATAGAGGACTCTTAAAACGCGGGGCTCTTGTTCGCGGGACACAACTTCCAAAATAGAAGATAAATCCGGCCCGCGGATCGGGTGCGCCACGAAACCCCAAGCCGCTATCATGCGCGTCAGCCAATCCGAAGAATTTTTAAGGGCCGCCAAAAGCTCGGTCTGCGGCTGATCAACCTGCGCGTCTTTGATCGCAATAGAATAAATCCTTTCAAACTCCTTGACCTGTTTGGCCGGTTCCCCATTATTTTTTCTGGCATCCAAAAATTGAAGAAGCAACTTCTCCGCTTCGTCAAAGCGCGGCAACCCGGCGCCCGCGTGGCGGCGGATATAGCCCAGTTCCTTGGCGCTCTTCATCACTAAATACATGTTTTCCGCCGGCGATAACGTCCCTCCGGCCTGGGCGGCCTTAGCCTCGATCTCTCCGGCTTTTTTATGCAAAGCTCGATCCAGCTCTTTGACGCGGGAGCCTTGGGCCGCGGCAAACTCCTTGGCCAGCCGGCCATATTCTTCAAACAGCGCTTTAAGTTCCGGATTATTTTCCGCAGCCCAATCCATGGCCCGGCGTCTCAAAAATCCTGCCAAGGCCGCTCCTTCGGGCGAACTCATCGAGGTCCCGGAGAAAGTAATGTACCAGGGCTTGCCGTCATCGCCCATCACCACATCTTTCATGGCCTCGGGGTCATTGGTGTCAAGCGGCATATCCTGGCTTCGCGTTGAAGTAACGCCTCCGGGATAACGGCCGAGCCCCGGGGTTTTGTCCATATTCGCGTCCCCGCCGACCGGCTCAAAATTCGGTTTAGGTATAGGTGAACCGGTCAGTTGATTGGTGGGATCGCCGCGCGTGGAGAAATAGGAGATGAAAAGATCTTTGGTTAACGCGCCCGCGGTGATGACCAGTGCGATTGCCCCGGGCAAAAACGTCTCATCCCCGCGTTGCGAGTTTCCCGCCGAAGCGACCAGGGAAATCCCCAACTGCTTTAACACCTTCTCAAAATCGCTCTGCACCTCGGCAACCGGCGGTCCGCCCAGGCTCATGTTGTGCACCTTAACGCGCCTTTTTAAAACCTCAAGAATCCCGGCCTCAAGATCGCTCATGGCCAAAACTTCGGGATCCCGAAGGCTCATGCCCTTTTCCGCCGCCTCCTCCAACGACACGATCAAAGTTTCATGAAAGGAGTTGAGAATCAAATTGAGGATCGCGATCGGGTCTTCACGGATCGCGGCCAAAGCCCGATTCACGTTGAATCCGGAACCGGCCAAGGCTCTAAGCTTGTTCATGACTTGGCTTAAAAGCTCAAACTCCTCCGGGCTGTAGGCCGCGTCCGCCAGCGCGGTCAGCCTCTTTCTGTCAAAAACAGCTTCGGTTAAGGCTGGATCGCTTTTGATTTTGTGGAAAAGGCGCATAATCTCCTCGGCATCCTCGGACGGAAAAACCTTGGACATAAAGATGTAAGCGCCCGGCACATGACCCGCGTATTTGCCGCCGGAGGCTTTCCCCGTGCCGCCGATAATGCCCGCAACGTGAGTGCCGTGGCCAATGCCGTCCTTAGGTCCCACGTTCGGTTCTATTTCCAGCTCTTCGGCAAGAGAAGGTTCCAGACTGATCTGCGGCGCATGAATTTCGGGAGGAACACTGCTGTCGCCATAACGGTCAACAACAACAACGCGGCCCTTGAGATCGGGATGATTAACGTCGGCGCCGGTGTCGGAGACACCCACCACGGTTTTAACCATGCGGCCCGCGCGGATCAAATCATCCGCGCCGACCAGGCCCCTGGCCTGGTGAAGCAACATGCGCCGGAAAGCCACCGATGGCTTGACCTCGCCGACATCGCTGAAGCGCTCTTTAAAAAGCCTTCTGACCGCCGCCGCGTATTCCGGCGGCACCGCGAAAACAACGCGGTTGTCGCTGGCGCCGTATTTGCGGCCCCGGATATGCACCACAACGCCCTTAACCTTGGCCAAAAGATCCAAAGGAAATCCTGCCTGCCGCAAGACGCTCGCGGCTTGCTCTTTAGCGGGCGCCTCCTCCAACGCGAAGGCATTGTTGATCGTGTCCCCCACTTCACGCCCGCCCCTGGGAATAAAACTAAATAATGAATAATTCCAACGGATTGGTCCCTGAAACGGATCGTAATCTTGAATCGTCCCCCCGCCCGCGGGCGGAACCGCACCCACCCCGTCATTGCGAAGGCCCGCAGGGCCTGAAGCAATCTCATTAATGGGATTGCTTCGGTCGCTGCGCTCCCTCGCAATGACAGAAGAGGGGGCAGCGGGCGGTGGGATCGCTCTTAAATTTGGATTCTTCCCGGTCAAATGCGCCGGCAAAGGAATGTTCATCCCGCGCGCTCGCAACATCTTCTCAATGACCGACCAGGAAAATAACGCCAAGAGAGTGGCTATCCCATGCAGTACGCGCATCTCTTGAGCCATTTTTTTAAGCATCTCGCCGTCTGGGATTTCCTGAAGTTTCGTTAAAATCGCGATCCAGCTCTGATCTTGAAGCGATTTCAATAAAGGAACGAAAAAGTCATAGCCTGTAGATAAAACCAACAAAATAATGGGAAGAACGGTGAAAGCCGCGCCCACGATTCTACCGCCCCAGGCGGCCGGGCCGGAGCGCCGCCGCGCCAGCCAGGAGACAACAACTGACGCAAACGTCCGAATCAATAAATAGAGAACCACCACGCCCGCGGACCGCATAAAAAGCTGATCTAACGGCTGCGCCAACTCAAAAATCTTGATAAGAAAAGGACTCAAATACTTTCCGAAAACCCATAAAATCACGGAGGGAACTACCAAGCTTGCGGCAATGGCAATCACAAAACTGTAGCTTAAGTACATCGTGGTCAACAGGGACCGCCAAAACGCCCGCGCTTCAACCCCGACTTTCGCCTTCTGCCTTAAGGAGAAATCTTTCGCCTGCGCCAAAAATTTATTGATTTGCCCGGAATAACCGGCCAGTTCGTAACGAATAGGGAGCAGTGGTCCGGCTAAGGCCGCCAAGCCGCCGCCAAGCGCAATCCATAAGGAACTGCTAAACAACAATGTCAGCGCGCCGGCCATAAAAGCGGCCAAGCCAAAGGTCCAATACTTGCCCCGCGACGCCGGGTCATAAGGACTCAATTTGCCCAAAACAAAACGATCAACCCGGCTAAAAAATCCGAAGCTTTGCAGAAACGCGGCGGCCGAGCCGGCCGCCAACAGCAAAAATAACCCCGGCCATTCTTGCCTATAAGCCAACCCCGCCGCGCCAAGCAACCCCGCGCCAATCCCCAGCCAGCTGCCCGCGCTCTGACCGCTGATGCTGGATGCTGGATGCTGGATGCTGGATGAAGAATCCAGGTCCACCCTCTTGCTCTCGGCGATCCGGACCATCTGGTGCGGCCGCTCGGCTAAGGCGGCGTTAAGATAAATCTTGCCGTCCTTGACATAGCCATAGGCGGGTTTGTATTTGGGGTATAACCTCATACTCAACACACCTCCTATCGCCGCAAGCGTAGAGTTAAATGAACCGATCGCCACCTCGCCATAAAAACCAGCTGCCGCCAAGCCAAACAACGCGAACGGAATGAGGCTAAAGAAAAGGTTGCGGGCCAGAAGGTTCGGGCTCTCGTGATAAAATTCGATTTTATTGCGCAGTTCGGGATCCAACCCGCCGTTTAAGACCGCGTTATTGAAAACAACAGGATCAATTTCCATCGCGGCCCAGGCATCCTCAAAAACGTCATTTTCAATACCCAGTTTCAGCGCCTCGGCCCAAACCGCCTTCCAGTCAACCACGCGCGGGACTTTGGAAAAGAACAGCCGCCTGACCGAAAGCCACGGTACCATAGCCGCAAAAGGCAATAAGGAACCGGCGAACTCATTATGGAACCGCCTCCAAATTAAAAACCGCTCATGGTGAGCCTGTCGAACCAATGAGCGTTCCGCTTCCCGCCGCACAAGCTCTTTGATAACCTCATTGTCCCGCACGCGGTTTGCTTTTTCCAGCAGTAAATTTTTTGCCTGCTCGGCTTTGTCGTTGCGAGCCTCATCCCCCCTCTCGTCATCGCGAGGCCCCGACGAAGTCGGAGCCGTGGCGATCTCATCAGAAGACTCACCCTTTTCATGAGATTGCTTCGTCGCTTCGCTCCTCGCAATGACGTAAGCGGGTGATCGCCCGCCAGTAAACCTTTGTCCCCACGCAGTAGCCAAAATTCTGTCCCGCAGTTTGTTCAGTTTCATTAGAATCCAGCCGGCCATGCTGGCGGCCATTCTGGCCGCCCAAGCGGCAACGTTTTTCCACCACACGGTCTTGGCCACGGCTTGGGCAATTCCTTGACCTAAAACCATGACCGCCAAAATTCCCATGCCCAGAGAAATCGCCAATTCATGCGGGATCCCCAAGGGCACCGCCAACATCGCAGGCATTAAAGCCATCATCAGGATCGGCGCCAGCCTCAACATGAATAGTAAAACCAACTCGATGAGTCCGAAGCCCAACATGATCAACCCGCCGATCACTCCCGCGATCTGAACTCCTTGTCCGATAGATAACAGATCGGGAAAAATCTCCCCCGCCATCGTCAGTGGAATGCCCGCCACCAACCCCAACGCGGCCAGCGCCGCGGCTAATCCGGGATAAAAATAAATGGACCGATTTTTTCCCGGCCCCGCTTTATCATCAGGCGCTGCGGAAGGCGAACCGCTGGGCCGCCTAAGGCTTCGGCTTAAAGCCCACCATGCGAACCCTCCAAAAGGCACGCCCACGACAAGACCGGTAACAGGAGGTATCTTGATCACGTAACTGCCGATTGCTAGGGAGGGATTGGGCTGAAGAAGAAGCAGGACCCAGCCGCTAAGAGCGAAACCGACGCCGGCAACAACCCCGACAGTTGCCGGATAATTCTTTAAAAAGTTAACTGCCGATCCAAAAATCCCTTTTCTCTTTGGCGCCTGCGAAATAGTGCCTGGCACCAAATCCGATTTGGTGCCAGGCACTATTTCCCCTGGCACCATTTTCTGGTCTTCTTCAGCCGGTTGGGAATCTAATTCGAAAAACTCCACTGTTCGCTTGCCGGCCACAACATTGCCTGTTAAAGGATCAATGACCACCACTTGGCCAACAGCTGATTTACCCTGCTTCAATCTTTTAAAGTCGTCTCTTGTAACCTGCTTGTATCTTAAACGCTCCCATCTCGCGACCCTTTCCCCCAACAACCGCCTTAGAAGAGGAAAGGCATCCTCGTCATTAAGAATTAAAATCGGCAGAGACTCCAAAGCGCGCGCGACGGCTTGCAAAAGTTCGGGCGATTGCGGCCTCTCGGCCTTTAATTGATCGTAAAGCTCGCGAAACATTAGAATGACCTGCTCTGTATGCTCCTTTTGCTGCGGGCTATTGAATTTCGCGGGATCCAAACGCTCCACCAATTCGCTATTTCCGATTTTGCCCTTCAATCCGGCTTCTTCTTTGCCCGCCAATCCGGCTTCACTGAAATTAGCCGATCCCCATGCGAATACATTGATTCCCTTAAAATAAATAGATTTTCTGTGTTGAAGATAATTCACGTTTGTCCCCGGAGGTCCCTTTCTAACAATGGAGATAATCGTGGCCCCTCTTATTCCATCATCCTGCATATCTGTTGTTAATGCTTTTACATGAGGAGCGTCTTCATTCTCGGCGCTGGCCGCGTCCCACAAAATTTCCACAGGAACATCTGCCCTAAGCGCTTCTTGCAGTAACTTGATTAAAGGTCTGTAAGTTAACCGGTAGGCTTCAATAAAAATTCCGGTCTTATCTCTAATTTCCGTTTCGGATTTTCCCTCCTTTTCCATTTCCCTGGCCTTCGCGATTTCTTTCTTGACATAAACGCTATATTCCTTCCAAACTTCATCGCCCCACATAACCGCCGTTGAGCCGTATTCCAGTTTCCGGCTCTTGGCGCCCAACAGACCCCCCAGCTTGGCTGCCGCACCCGCCATCAAAGGAGCCCCGGCCGAAGCCGCCACCACCTGCGCTTCGGAGGGACCAGTCGCGGAAAGAGCCAAACCCACGGCCAAAGCCCCGGCCGCCGCGGCCCATCCCAGCTTGGGAATTCTGGTTAAAAACTTTGGCCTATCATCGCGAGGTCCCGCTGTTTCGTCATTGCGAAGGCTCGCAGGGCCTGAAGCAATCTCATAAGAAGATTCACCCCTTCCATGGGATTGCCGCGTCGTGGCGCCCGCAGCGCCACTCCTCGCAATGACGGAAGGAGTCTCTGCAACCCGGTCTTCCCTCCATTCCTTCGCAATCTGCAGGGCCTTTCCTCCCCCCCGCATCACAGCCGCCAGGGTTGGCCAAGGCATCTGCCCCAGCATCCCAAACATGGAGGCCCCGGCAACCGCAGTCCCTGCCGGAGCAAAAAGAACGGCTAACACGGAAGGAACCAGATAAGCTATTCCCGCAGTCACAGCAACAGGCGCCACAACCCCTCCTGCGGCCTTCAACCAATTGCCGCTGTGGCGCCAGTCATACATGGCGGCGTTAACTTCCTTCATCTTTTGGGAGCCCTGCTGGATCAGTTGAGAGGCCTCGGCTTTAACTAACTGGACAGCCTCGTATCGGAAGGGAACCGCCTGCGTTCTTTCCACGCGGGGAAGGATGGATTCCTTGGCCAAAGCCCTTGAGGTGGCCACAACCTCTTTTAAGCTGTTAGCGCGGCTGTAGCTGGTATCCGGGGCTGCTTCAATCGCGGCCAACTGCGGCAAAACTTCCTGGACCTCGGCCAATCTTCTGGCAAAAAGCTCCTTGATCTGATCGGTTTTGGCCAGCTTGACCGCGGCTTTCAAGTTTCCTTCAGAGCGCAAAAGGGTTCCCCTGGTGATCTGGGACACAATCTCTTGGGCGTTTTGGTAAGAGCCTTCTTTGATGCCCAATTCCGCCAAGGTGGCGGGTTCATTAAGGATTTTACGGTTAAGCTGATCCAGATTGAGATACTCGCGCGAGCCTTCCCTGCCCTGCCTTTTAAGCGTTCTTAAAGCCTCGGTTAAAGGCTCCATCACCAGATAGCTTTGGGTTTCAATGGGGATTTGCTGGATGGAGCTATTTGAACCCTCGCGCACCAGATCAATACTGGTGGCTAAATGGACCCTTTCAGAAGCCGTCAGCCCGGAGGGATCTTTTTGGGCCTGGCTAAGCAAATGCGCCAGTTCAGGCTGATTGGTTTGCTGCCAATACTGCTCTAAAGCCTTGGTCAAGGGTTCTATCTTAAGCAAGCGATTGAGCCGGGCGGTCATGGAGGTCACGGTTCGCTTGGTGTAGACAATGTACGGTTGGTTGATTTCACGGGGACCGCGGCCAAGACGGGCTAACGCCTGGCCCACGCGCTCCGCGTTTAAGGCATCCGCATCCACGATAACGGCTCCGCGGGCCATGCGCAGGTTGAGGCCGCGCGAGAGCCTTAAACCCGTGGTGTCAATGATCAGCACCTTCCTGGTTTTGGCAATCTCTTTAATTTGAGCGATGCCGGGATTAGCGGGGTCCAGCGAAGAGACAGGGGTTTTGCTGTCCACCAGATAGATTTCGGGTTTGGGCTGGTTAGGTTTGACTCCTTTAGATAAACGGTAGGCTAGGGGCTTGCCCAAACGCGGAGAAAAAAGCAGAACCGAACCCTGGGCCAGTTCCTGTTGGACTTTGGCTGTGAGTTGGGGCAAAAGATCACGGGAACCCTCGGCCTCCAGATAAATGGTGGGCAGTCTTTGGCCTTGAGGATTAGTGGGAATTTCCACAAAACGCGAACCCAGTTGAGCCTTCAACTGGGCCTTGACCGTGCCGGCGGTGCCGGACATGCCGGCAATCACCAGGTCCTGCTCTTGAGGCGTGCCGGCTTTGGCCCGGAAAATCTGGGACGGGGTGGAGGAGGCGCGGGTGTCATTTAAGGTGACCCTCTGCCTGATCTCTTTGGGGGACAATCCCTCTAAAAGATGGATCGCTATCTTGTAGTAAGGCGACTGAAACTCCGAAGGCATGCCGGTGGCCTCCCCGCTCAAGGCTTCGCCTTCAGAGCTTTTGGGGTAGAACTTGCCGTCTTTGCCCTGGGTCCAGCCCTCTTTGCCCAAGGGTTTTAAAACCCGCTTTTGCCAATAGGCTTGGGCCACCTGGCTGACCGCGTCGGAGGTAAAAACACGCCCCGTTGCTTTTTTGAAAGCCAGTGTGAACAACGATGTCAGGGAGCGTCCCTGAAGCTTGGAGGTCAGCATGCGCTCGGCAGCAGGGTTTAACGCCGGAGCCTCCAGGGGATCAAGGGAAAGGGTGGGCTCTTTGGGGTTCCTGTTTAACTGGGCGAAATCAAACACCTTTTTGATGGCGCCGCCTTGAATAGCGGCTAGAATTCTTTGGGTTTCACGGATCATGGAGGAAGAAGGCGGTTTCTTTGTGCTGGAGCCCAAAATCGCCTGGGTTTTGCTTTCCGCCAACCACACCACCTCATCGCCGATCTTTAATCTCGCGCGGCTAAGAGAGTCCGCTAAATGAGGGTGTTCGGAAACCACGTTTTCCATCTGGTTTCTGATATCTTTGCTCCAGATGACGGTGTCGCCTTCTTGGTAAGCCTTTTCCAAGGGTTTCCAGTTGCCGGTTCTCTGTCCATAAAAATAAAGCAGGTCACCAAGAGTCATGCGCCCTTGCGTGGTCAGCTCTCTATAGGGAATTTCGGAGCCGGTGACCGAAGAGGGCACGGTGTCTCTTAAGAACTGCTCGGCATTGCCCGGAGTGTCGGTCACCACCTCAACGGCCGGGGGTTGGCCGTCAGGAAGTTTGCCCCTGACCTGTTTAAATGCTTCAGCCGCAACATCAGCCACCAGGGATTTGCCGCCGGACATCGCCATGCCCAAGACCTTGCCCTGGGTCAGTTCCCAGGAAGCGCGGACCTGGCCTTCTAAGGGGGTGATCCCGTAATTAAGATAAAGGGACCGCCAAACAGACGAGACCGCTTCAAGAAATTCCTTCCCCTCCACTTTAGCTGCTTCACCGGCCAGAAAACGGTCAAACTGGGCGATCTGCTCGGCAGATAGCTGCGGGCGCACTCTTAACTTAAAGTGAGCGATTTTTCCGCTTCCCGCCGCCTCTCCCTCGAGGGGAGAGGCCGGCCGCAGGCCGGGTGAGGGTGGATTCACTAAAGCACCCCTCACCCTGCCCTCTCCCCCAGGGGGAGAGGGGAAAAACGGGGCAGAACCGCCAAAGAGCTCTCTGGCTAATTCCGGGTTGCGCGCCAAGGCCAAGAGTTCATCGGGGGATAATTTACCCAATCCCGGCAACGGACCTTCTAAAGCCTGGGCGGCAGCGGAGGGTGCGGCTTGCTGCGTCTGGCGGGTTTTGGCCCAGAAAAATTTGGCCGGCGCCAGAATCAAATCCGTAAAATAAAAGGTGTTGATGAAATGATGCGTGGCCTCGCGCAATGCAGCGCGGGATTCCGGAGTTGCCATGTAATCGCCCCGGGAGCCGTGCATCTGGTGATGACGGATCAAAGCCGAGGTGGTGGCAGCAACCTGGCCGCCCGCGAAATAAAGACCTAGACCGAAATGAAAGGCTCTTTCGCCGCCCAAGGCATAGGCCTGGGGAGCGGCGGCAACCCCGTAAGCGAATTTGAGTAATTTGGGCTTAAACCCAGCTGTGGCTAAAGGTATTAAGGCCTTGGCTCCGCCCTTTAGAATAGCCGGCGCCACTCCGGCCACCAAGCGCCCCACAACCTTGACCCCCACGACCAGGGGAATGAAAGTCACAGGATCGCTCAACGCGTCAACGGCAGCGCCGCCCACCACTCCTGTAGCCGAAACCCACCAGCCATAGGCTTGCCGATAAGAGGCCAGCTCCTCTGTCGCCCCAAAGACATCGGGCCGGCTGGGTTTAAGGCCGGACAAAAAGCTACGGTAAGCCTGGTTCTCCCCAAAAGCAAAAGACAGCTTCTCGGCTGTGGAATGAAGGGGAAGGTTGGTTTTGGCGCGCTCCATCAACTCTGCCGGCAGATGGTGCAGGGTCCAGTTGTCCGGCAGGCGGTGCAGACCTAATAGATAGCTCTGGGCGCTGGCGCCCAGAGCCGCTGCGCCTAAGCCGAATTGGGCCAGGCCTTTGCCCAACCAGGGAATCCACCCCTCCTTAAAAGCCACCATTTCTTCGCCAACGATCTGGCTGTGCTGGGTTTGAAACCAGGAATCCCCCTGCCAGATCTCCTGGCGCAGATGAGTGGTTCTCTGGGTTCTCTGACCCATAAAAAATAAATCTCCTTTCTCTTGGGTATTAACATAGGGCTTCCAACGCATTAGGTTGGATAAGTACAAGCCTTGATAGGAAGCGGTCAAAGAAGAGGAGGGGTGAGGGGCCAGGGGTGAGGGGTGAGGGGTAGAAGCAACAGCAGCAGGACAGAAGAGATCCCTTAAGCTGGTCCATTGGGCCTGGTAGCTCTGCGTGGGGTCCAGCGCAACGGAAAGCAGCCAATGGCGGGGCCCTGCTGGGTCAGGGGGTTGATCCCCAGGGGGTTGACCCGTGATCAGGGTTACCTGCAGGGCCTGGGCTCGCGCCAAGGGAGGATCGTTTTCCCGGGGTGAACAAGCCGCGGGTTTAGCGCCGATGGTGACGCTGATGCGCGCTTCCTTATTCTTGTTAATCAAAAATAAGGAGTCATGCAGAAACCGCTCCAAAGCGCCCTGGGCGGCCCGCGGCCATAGCTCTTCTTGGCCAATGAAATAACTGACCAGGGCAGGAACGTTGCGTGTTGGTTCTTGACGCAGTTGATCAACCGCCACGTCGTATCCGGTCAACTGCCAGGAAGATAAAGGAATGTCCACAGATGACTCATAGCCCCTAGGGGCTTGATACAGCCGCGTCACCAACGGACCAATGGGAGAGCCGGCCGGACGCATCAGAATCGCTCCCTGGCGGATCTCAATGGGACGATTGGCGGCGCGGCCGGAATCCAGGATTTTAAACTTAACGTAATGGGTTAAATCAACCGCGCTGTCGGGGACAGCATCCCACGAAGAGTTGTTGATCGTGGGATAAACAGTCATCTCCTGGGTCTTGGGGTTGAAGACCTGGCGCAGGGGTTTGCCGGTTTTGTCATCCAGGGTATCGGTGATCAAAAGACTTCCCCGGCGCTGTTGATGGATTTTTTTGGCGTAATCCCAGGACTCCTGGGCAGTTTCCTTAAACAGCAGAGCCTGGGAAGCGTCTGTGACCAAATGGATGCGGGTTTGACTGCCAGGGCGCTCGATGGTAGTTAAGGTCCGGCCTTCGCCAATAGATCGCCGGCTGACCTTGGGTCCGGGTTTGACAAGAACAAAGGAGTTCTGTCTTGAAGAAGAGTTCCGGGAGGAACCGTCGAAGTTGGCGGCAAGGACATGATAGAACTCGCCGCCGGGCATGGTAATAATAAAGGAGGTAAGGATGAAAAGGGAAATTGAGCGTTTGGCGTTCATTGCCCTTGCGACACCGTGGGTGGAGTTTTAGAACCAAAATGTCGATAGAAAAATCGGCCGGATTTTCGGCCGGATTTACTGAAAAATTCTTGCAATCCCGTTAAGGGTTTCGGGTCGAAAATAAATCTTGTCCCTATTCGCAATGGAGTTGATCGCCAGTAAGACTCCGGACCGCCCCCCCGGCCTCTCCCAACAAAAGGAACGAAATCCATGCCCAGTCTCCAAGCCTGCTCGTAGGCCAAGGTTTTGTAGAACTTGGCGTCTACCGTCTCTTTTCCTTCGACCTTATCTGGTTGGGCTAAGTAATAACCGCCAAAAGCTCCTCCGGAATTAGCGGCATCCGCCGCGTCATAAGCAAGAAGGGGCGCAACGCCTAAGGGAACAAGGGCGGGATGCGACACGACTTTTCCGGCGCCGGTTAAAACCGCGCCCGGCGCGCCATGAAATGCGCCGGCGCCGGTTAAAAGCCGGCCCCCTGCCAACAACAGCCGTCCCCCTGTTTTAAGCGCGCCGCCAAAGGAAATCGTTTCCACCAACGTCGCGCTGACCCCCGACCAAACAGCCTGGCGCTGGTAACGGCTCGCCTCATCATCCTTGCCTTCAATAACAGCGATTCTTTTTTTAAGGTTGTAATATTCAGCCGCGCCCTTGAACCCCGAAAGACGGTAAACTTCCTTAATCTCTTCGGGATCAACGTAAAGGTTTAGCGCAGGGGAGTCACCCTTGAACCCAGTAGTGGAAAGGGGCCCCGCGAGCACGCGGGGAGAACCGTCGGGACTGGTTCTCGGGTCTGGGGGCAAGGGTGACTCCCCTGCGCTAAACCTCTTCGGATCAACCTGGGCGCTGTGGTTTAAAAACGGAGCAAAAGCGGCTTTGTAAACCTCCTCATCAAGACCGGCTGACCGCCACGGCAAGGGCCGCAGTTCCTGCGCTTTCTTGACTGCCGCTTCCTGAAGGGCGGGCACGAGGCTGGGCCTAAACAGCGGAACGCCGAAAAATTTTAGATCAACATATTCTTGGGCGGATGAATTTCTCCACACCGCTTCCGCCTCCTTCAAAATGCCAAAATTGCGACTGGAACGCCGGACCGCGTCCTCCTTGGAACCCCATTGCTGCACTGCGCTCAAAGCCAAAAATATCGGAATTTTGGCGATGCTGGAAACCATCTCAACAACTTGTGTTCCGGCTGCGATCATGCTATCTAAAGGTCTCGGCTGGCTTAACTCCGCGTTGACAAGCCCAACCGCCTGATCGCTGATTAAATTGATTTCGGAAAGGGAAAGGTCCTTGGTGGCTGCGGTGGCGGGGTCATACTCCTGGCGGGAGGCCCACCCCAAAATATGGAGCGAACCGTTGTCATCCACCCCAACATTAAACGTCCGGATTTCATGCTGGCCGGTCGGGGCGATCCCCTCCAAAACAAAACGAGCAACGCGGCCGAGTTCGATTTCAAACCGGCCTTCCATGCCTCTGTGCGGCCCCGCGGCGATGACGACCTTCTCATTGGGCTTGAATCTGGGAGCCATCCGGCCTGTCTCGAAAAGGCCTTTTTCATGCCAAAAACCCGGAGCGAATTGATCGGCCAAAAGGTTTAAATTGCTTCTAAGCTTCGGATCCCTAATGCCCTCCAAAAGCAACTGCAGTCCTCCCAAAAACTGGGCAAGCTTGCGATGCCCCTCGTTTTCCAATTCCGCTACAAGCCGGAGGTTTCCCTCTCTTCTGGCCTTCTTCACCTTCTCCGTCTGCGAGATTTCAAAATCCTTCCATTGCGCCGCCTCCTGCGCGATGTGTTTGGTGATTTCTTTTATGCTGACAAGGTTCTCCAAATCATTGGGGTTTTCCTGCAAAAAGCGTTCTATGTATTTGAGCAAGGCAGGCGCTTGGGTCCCATCATGCCCGCCAAAAGGCAAAACCCACAGCATGACGAAAGCCGTCCTAGCGTCAAAACCAAGCTTGGCCAGCAGATTGGCCGCGCTTGCAATCGCTTCTTCCTTGCGTTTCTGTTGGCGGTCCTGCTCCTGCTTCCAGGAATTCCTGGCCGCAAGCCAGCCGGAAAAATAAAGGGGATGCCCGGCCGCCTCCGGCTCGCTTTCGTCAAGAAGTTGTTCGGCCCTGGCCTCCTTTTCTTTCCCTGATTTTTCAAGGTTGACGAGATGCTCCTTGACCTTTTCCTCGTCTTGAAATTTCCGCAATTCTCGCATCCCTTCGTTTTCTTCATCGCGCAATTCGATCAACAATGCCGCGGGACGTTGGTGGGCCTGATAAAGATCAAAAAGAAAAGCGTGAACCCCGGGGCGGCGAAGATCGTTCGCCAGATCGGGGACAATTTGGTTCGTGTAAAAAGGACGCGCCTCTAAAAGTTCCTCGGAAAAAAAATAGTTGGAAATAAGGTCAAGAGCGGGATCGGCCAATGAAATAGGCTGGTCCAAGTTCGGACCAATAGCATCGCGCAGTGTTCTGATAACAACCAAACGCGCCGGGTTCTGCCGGTTAAATTTTTCGACTAAAAACTCCTCTTCATCTTGAGTGAAAGGCGTCTGTTTTTGAAAAGGGGGTCCGGGTTTATCCCTTTTAATCTCCAGCCCGGAGGGCCTGCCGGCGCCATGAGGCGGCCACGCCGCCCCAAAAACCTGATAGAACTCTCCGCCAGGCATGGTGAATAAAAATGAGGTGAGGATGAAAAGGGAGATGAGAGCTTTCGGGCGGAAAACCTTGGAATCTAACGCGGGAAATCTTTTATTTTTACTTCCAACTTCCAACTTCCAACTTCCAACTTCTTTAAAATTCTGCCAGCGGTAAGCCTCAAAATCCTGGTCCTTTTCAACCACGGCGCCGGCGCGCCGTTTTAGCTTGAACCACGAACCAGAATCGCTAAGTCCAGTACCTTTCAACAAGCCCCCTAGTTAAAATTAGGTTCCGAAAATCTTTACCTTATATTAGCGCGTGGGCTTTTTTGGCACATGGGCCCTCTGGGCCCGCTTGGCCTAGGTCCCAAGGGAAGAGGCAAATGGGCCCAAAGTCCCCAAGTTGGCCTACTCTGGCCCCCTCACCCTGCCCTCTCCCTCGAGGGGAGAGGGTTGGGGTGAGGGTGGAATCCTAGATCAACCCAAAAAGTTCTTGGGCGTTTTTGGAAGTTTCAAATACGACTTCTTGGCAGGGGACTTCGAAAAGATCGGCCAGCGCCCGCGCGATTTCATCAAGCCGGGAAGGATCATTCCTGGATCCACGGATGCTCTGCGGCGGCAAAAAAGGCGAGTCCGTTTCCAGGACGACTCTACTCAAACCGGCGGCCTTGATCGCGTCCCTTAAATTTTGGTTCTTGGGGTAAGTTATGGGGCCATCCACTCCCAAAGCCAACTGAAAATCCGCCGTACGGGCGGCTTCCCTAACCCCTCCCGAAAAGCAATGCAAAACCCCGGAAAATCGCGCTCTTGCGCCAGGTTTCCAGTGCTGCTCCAACATGCCGAATAAATCATCAAATGCGTCTTCGCCCCTGCCTTCCCCGTTTTTATTCCTGCAATGCAGCACGATCGGTTTTCCTGTTTCGCCGGCTAACTCCAGCATGGCTTTGAGCGTTTCTTTCTGAATATCCGCCGCCGCCTCGCTTTTGGCGTAATCGAGCCCGATCTCGCCGATCGCCAGCGCCTGCGGCGACTGCTTCAAAAATGACCTAAGAATATGCCCGTGCTCCGCTTTGAAATCAGCGGCGTAATGAGGGTGAAAACCAAGGGCCGCCCAAATTTTACCCGGATACCGCCGGGCCAGATGGCACGCCGCAAGCCATTCGCCCTGCGAATCCGCTATCTCGACGATCTTATCAACACCCGCGTCAAAAGCTTTCTGGATAACCTGATCCCGATCCGTGTCGAATTGGGAATGATTCAGGTGGGCGTGAGTGTCAATCATAAAAGGCAAAAGGTGCCTGGCTTGTTTTCGTCAGAAAACGTGCCTGGCTCCTTTTGCGGCCGCAAATCTATCAACGGAAAACTCCTCAATCGAAAGAGGAGGTTTCCTTCCCAAAACCAAATCCGCCATGATTTTCCCCGTAACCGCCGACAATAAAATCCCTTTCCTGAAATGCCCTGTTGCCACATAAAGGTTATCCCATCCCGGAGCGCGCCCGATAATAGGCAGATTGTCCCTTGTCGCTGGCCTCAACCCGGCCCAAGAGCCCCGGATGGGTAGAGTGTTCACCCTGGGCACGAACGCGGCGGTTTCCTCTCCGATTCTTTCCAGCGCCTCATCCGTGCATTTTGTGTCAAAACCCGCGTCCTCAACCGTGGTTCCGGCATAAAGATGGCCGTCCGGCTTGGGGCCGAGGTAATAGTAGACATGATCCTTACCCATCAAAACCGGGCAGGATAAAAATCTCTCTTTCATTTCAAAAATCAAAATCTGCCCGCGCGCCGGATAAACCGGAACCTGAAAACCCAACAGCCGCGCCAACTCCCCAGACCAAGGCCCCGCCGCCAAAACAAATTTATCAGCGGCAATGCTTGCGTTTAGCGCAGGGGAGTCACCCTTGAACCCAGTAGTGGAGAGGGGCCCCGCGAGCACGTGGGGAGAACCGTCGGGACTGGTTCTCGGGTCTGGGTTCAAGGG
>JACQJO010000062.1 GCA_016205025.1 Elusimicrobiota bacterium | reverse complement strand
CAGACCCGAGAACCAGTCCCGACGGTTCTCCCCGCGTGCTCGCGGGGCCCCTCGGAGCAGCGCCTCCGGCGCCCCAGGTGCCGCGAGCTCTGCGAACGGCCTCCACTACTGGGTTCAAGGGTGACTCCCCTGCGCTAAACCTTTACACCGAACGCGGCGACGCTCTTTATTTTGAAGGCCGCTTAACCGACGCTCTGAAAGCCTATGAGCAGTCCGTTTCGACGGTTTCGGCGAAGGCCGAGGCCTTGAAAAATATCGTGATCATTCAGCGCGACTTGGGCCGTTTCAGGGAAGCGGCCGAATCCCTGCGGGAGGTTGCCCAAGCTCACCCCGCCGATCATCAAGCGCTCGAAACGCTGGCCTGGTTTTTTTATCTTCAGGGGCGCTTGGGCCCGGCGGGTGAATACGCCGCCAAGACTTTGGAAATCGCCCCCAGCGCCCTGGCTCAACATGTCTTGGCCTCCGCCGCCTTTGAAACGGGAGACCTGCAGAAAGCTGAAAAAATTTTTTTGGATATCAAGAAAAAAAATCCTCATTTCATGCCGGCTTATCTCGGTTTGGGCCGGGTTCACGAGGTCAGAAAACAGTGGGATCAGGCGCGTAAGATTTATGAACAGACCCTCAAGACCGATTACATTTATCTTGAACCGCGCGTTCCTTTGGCGCGCGTGTTAAGCGAGCTGAAAAGAGAAGAAGACAGGCTTCGTCAGATCGCGGCCATCGAAAAGGTGGACAGTAAAAACCCGCAGGTCCGCAAGGAAAAAAGGGGCTTAAGTGAAATGGCCCAGGCTAAAGCCAAAGAAGATTCCCTTTTGTTCGGCGAGGCGGCTTCCTCGAAGTTTCAATCAACGCCCATCGCGCTGGCCAAAAACAGGGACTCGTTGACGCGCGTTCGGGTGGGCCTGGGAACATCGGCCGGGGGCAAGCCCTTAAAGTCGGAAGGTTTGCTTTTCATGACCGGCGGCCCTTTTAAAATTTACGACAAAAAAACGAAAAAGGTGCATCTTAAGGGAGAGGGCCACCGGGCCTGGCGCGTCAAGGCGATTGGGGGGCGCATCGCTGTTTCGGGTCCCGGGTTAACCAGCGCGGCGCGGTTTGACGACCCTATCGTCATTGCTGTTGATTTCGCCACGCACCCCATTCTTCTTCATAATGTGCGCTATGGGACCGGTTTTGCCTGGGCCGGCGCCCAGGACCGGGAGTACCGCGACCGTATCGAGGTGATTCCGGACCGGTCTTACGGGTTTGTTTTAGTCAACGACGTTGTTTTGTACGAGTACCTTTATAGCGTTCTTCCTTCTGAAATGCCGATCTCGGCTCCCCTAGAAGCCTTGAAAGCCCAGGCGGTGGTGGCCAGAACCGACGCTTTAAGACGGCAGAAAACCGAAGTTCCGCACAAAAAACAGCCTTATGATCTTTGCGATTCCCAGCACTGCCAGGTTTATTCGGGCCTGGGCTCCGAGCGCGCCAAAGCGCGCCAGGCTGTGGATGAAACCCGAGGCCTGGCGCTTCTTTATAAGCGCCGCCTCATTGACGCTCTTTATTCCGCGAACTGCGGCGGGTTCACGCAGAGGGCCCAGGATATGGCGGGCTGGTGGGGACAGCCTTACCTGCAAAGCGTTTATGACGCCGAGGGCCGGCCCCCCGCGTCGCCCTGGCAGATGGAGCTTTGGGTTAAAGGCCGGCCTCCGGCTTACTGCGCCGCTTCCGAACATGTGCACCCGTTATCTTACCGGTGGGTCTGGATGATTCCGGCCGCGGAGCTGGAGGAGCGCGTCAATAGAGAAAAAAAGATCGGGAAATTAACCAAAGTTTTGGTTCTGCGTCGGTCCCGCTCGGCCAATGTCTTGGGAGTCAAGTTTGTGGGCAAAAAGGGGGAGTTTATCGTGCGCAGGGAGCACAATATCCGCGGCATTTTGGCGATCGGCCAAGTCAGAAGCACCATGATGGCGATTGACAATCAATATGATTTAAAAGGCGAACTTCAAAATGTCTATCTTTTCGGCGGCGGCTGGGGCCACAACGTCGGCCTTTGCCAGGGCGGCGCGGCCAATTTAGCCGCCAAGGGCTGGGATTTCCGGAAAATCCTTCTTCATTACTACAAGGACGTTGAAATCGCGCGGATGAATTAGCGACAGCCGGCGTCTATAGCGTCAAGGTAGAAATTTTTTCTTGACTCATGCGTCGTACGTTTGTACTATAAGGCGATGTTAAGTCAAAAGCAAGAAGTCGTACTAAAGGTCGTCAGTCGGTGCATTTCGGAGAAGGGCTTTCCGCCAACCCTAAGGGAAATTGCCGCTGAACTTGACCTTTCTGTCGCTACGGTTCAGTGGCACCTTAAAAAACTTGAAGAGAAAGGTTATCTCGACCGTGAGCGAGGCTCCGCCCGTTCCATGATTCCATCCCAAAAGACCAAGGGCATTCCCATCGCCGGCCGCATTGCCGCCGGCGGGCCCACTTTGGCTTTCGAGGATATTCAAGGCTATTTGCCAGCCTCGGAATTCTCTGGCAACGTCAATAATCTTTTCGCCTTGCGCGTGAAAGGGGACTCTATGACCGGAGCAGGTATTTTGGATGGTGATGTAGTTGTCTTGCGGAAACAATCAACGGCGCAAGATGGCGAGATAGTTGCCGCGTTACTGGGAGAGGAAGCCACCCTAAAGCGCCTGAAAAAATCAAATGGCGGTTATGTTCTTCAACCGGAGAACCCAAAATATAAACCGATTGCGGGCAAGGAGTTCCAAATTTTGGGCAAGGTAGTGAAGGCTGTGCGCACTTACAAATGAAGTTTGACGAAATTGGCGAATGGTCCGAGATCAAGCTTGAAATTATTAAAGAATATGCGTGCGCGTATTCGACAATTATGGCGGCCCAGAAAAAGAAGCCATTTTTGAAAAATTTAACCTGCGCTTACATTGATGCTTTTGCCGGCGCCGGAAAACATCTTTCTCGAACGACTGGGCAATACGTCAAGGGCAGCCCAGCGAACGCGCTCAATATCCATCCGCCGCTTGACGATTATTTTTTTATTGACTTGGATGCCCAAAAGGCTTCTGCCCTGAAAGAACTTTCCAAAGATCGTTCCAATGTCCGCGTTTATGAAGGCGACTGCAACAAATTGTTGCTTACGGAGATTTTTCCGAAGGTTAAGTGGGACGATTTCAGAAGAGGTCTTTGCCTGCTTGATCCTTATGGCCTGCATCTGAATTGGGAGGTCATTCGTCAGGCGGGGCGCATGAAATCAATCGAAATATTTTTGAATTTCCCCGTGGCCGATATGAATAGAAACGTGTTTTGGCGCAACCCTCAAGGCGTCGCTTCTGACGACATGGCTCGCATGAACAGCTACTGGGGAGATGAGTCTTGGCGTAGCGTGGTTTACGATAAAGACTTATTCGGGGGCGATATAAAAAGTAGCGACAATCCTGCCATTGCGGACGCTTTTCGGGAACGCCTTAAGAAAGTTGCCAGTTTTTCATATGTGCCACAACCGATTCCCATGAAAAACGGCCAAGGCGCGGTTGTGTATTACCTTTTTTTCGCTTCACAAAATTCCACTGGAGGAAAAATCGTAAAGCAAATTTTTGAAAAATATGGGGGGCCGGATTATAAATGGCGCTAAATTCAAACATTGAATGGACGGATGCTACCTGGAACCCTGTAACGGGGTGCACGAAAATCAGTCCTGGCTGCAAACACTGTTATGCTGAGAGATTTGCGGAAAGATTTCGCGGCGTACCGGGCCATCCTTTTGAGCAAGGATTTGATCTTAAGCTTTGGCCCGAGCGTCTGGGCCTTCCTTTTTTGTGGAAACAACCTAAAAGAATTTTTGTCAACTCAATGTCAGATTTATTTCACAAGGCAGTGCCGGATGATTTTATCGCCCAAGTATTTCAGACCATGCTTGCGGCGAATCATCATATTTATCAAGTTCTTACAAAACGTTCTGAGCGCATGATGATGTGGGTTCAAGCTTTCTGTAAACAGGCCAAAATGACTTCTATACCGCCTCATATATGGCTTGGAGTCTCAGTAGAAAGTGAAGAATATGTTTCAAGGATGCGTGATCTTCAGCGAACGCCGGCTGCGATACGGTTTTTGTCAATCGAACCGTTAATCGGCCCGGTCAATTTGAATAAATCCCGGCTAAAGGGCATCCATTGGGTTATCGTGGGCGGTGAATCGGGTCCAGAAGCAAGACCCATGCGTCCAGATTGGGCTCAGCAAATACGGCAACAATGTCATGCCAGCAAGGTAGCTTTCTTTTTCAAACAATGGGGCGCTTATAATGCCTATGGCGAATTTGTCGGAAAAAAAGCCGCTGGCCGCGAACTGAACGGAAAATTTTGGGATGAAATGCCGTCAATAAAAACAGGGGAGCTTCTATGCCGGTAATACAGTTTAAGGGCAAGACGGCGGTAGAAACGCACCACCATACGGTGCCGCATCATACGCTGGATTTTGACGCCAAGCTTTCGGTGTTGGACAAGGGTGAAAAGCCGAATTTGGAAGGCAATATCATCATCGAGGGCGACAACTTGTTGGCTTTGAAGGCCCTTTTGCCCACGCATGCCGGAAAAATCAAGTGCATTTACATTGATCCGCCGTATAACACCGGCAACGAGGGGTGGGTTTACAACGACAATTTGACCCAGCCGCAGTTTAAGGAGTGGATCGGCCAAACTGTGGGCAAGGAGGGCGAGGACGCCACGCGCCATGACAAATGGTGCTGCATGATGTACCCGCGATTGCAATTACTTAAAGAATTGCTCCGTGATGATGGCGCAATTTTTATTTCTATAGATGACAACGAAGTGCATCATTTGCGGATGTTAATGGATGAAATTTTTGGAGAGCAAAATTTTGCAACCCAAATTGAATGGCAAAAACGCTATACCCGGAGCAATAACACGGAAGGGTTTACCACGATGACTGAGCACATAGTGATTTATTCAAAAGTCCCCGGCTGGAAACCTAATCAATTTGATCGGGACGAGGCTGCGGATGCTCGTTACACCAATCCCGACAACGATCCACGCGGACCATGGAAATCGATTCCTTTTCTTAACCCGCTTTCACCGGAAGAACGCCCGAATCTTGTTTATACGATTACGCAGCCAAATACCGGTGAGAAATTAAAGCCAGGGCGGAAAGCATGGCGAGCTTCTCATGAACGCTTTGAACAATATGTTTCTGAAAAGCGTGTTTGGTGGGGTATGAATGGAAAATCTCGCGTTCCGAACATCAAAAGGTTTCTTAACGAGTTAAGCGATGGGATGACCCCTATTAGTTTTTGGTCGCATGAATTTGCCGGGAATACAGACGATGCGAACAACGAACTTAAAACGATTTTCTGAGAAAAATCATTTTCGACTCCTAAACCCATTCAGTTGGTTGGACGTATTCTTGGAGTGGCTACTAATGAAGATAGTTTGATTCTCGACTCTTTCGCTGGCAGCGGGACGACAGCACATTCTGTTTTGGCGCTTAACAAAGAAGACGGCGGCAAGCGAAAATTTATTTTAGTCCAGCAACCCCATGATACCAAGGAAAACGAAAAAGAAAAATTAAACATCTGCGAAAAAATCACGGCAGAACGGGTTCGGCGCGTAATTCAGGGTTATAGCTACACGACTGCGGTTGGAAAAAAAGAAAAGGTTGAGGGGTTGGGCGGCTCATTTACTTATGCCAGCGTAGGCAAACCGCTTTTTGGAGAATACCGCAATTTCGGCAAAGAATTGCCGTCATACGAGGACCTTGCCAAATATATTTTTTATACCGAAACCAGCCAAGAATTTGATCGTAAAACTTTAGACGAAAAGACCGGCAAAATCGGCGAGCGCGGGGGCGTAAGTTATTATCTGCTTTATTCGCCCAATGGGAGCAAGGGCCGGGCGTTGGATATGGAATGGCTGGGCAGCTTGAAGGATAAAAATAAAAATTTGGTGGTTTATTGCGAAAAGCTTTGGGCGCATCGAAGCGATTTGACCGAATATGAGCGCAAAGCTGGCCGCAATGTCCGGGTCATGACGGTGCCGATGCAGTTAAAGTGACATGGAGCTTAAAAAATACCAAGAGCGAGTTATCCAGGAAATAAAGACTTTCCTGGAGACACTGGCCGAAGAGCAGGCCAAGGGTAATAAACACGCCGCCTATGATGCCTGCAAAGAGTTAAAGTTTTCCTGGCTTTACCATCAGCGCGAAAACGGTCTTGGCAAGGATTTGCCTACTTTTTGCATTAAAGTGCCTACTGGCGGCGGTAAAACTCTTCTAGCCACCCAAATTTTGGGCTTGGCTTATCAAACCATTCTCAAAAGTCGCAATGGCTGTGGCCTGATCCTTTGGGTAACGCCCAGCGATCAGATTTATAAAGACACGCTTAAGGCGCTCAAAGACCGTTCGCATTTTTACCGGCAATCTTTGGAAATTTGGCTTTCCCGCCGGATTGAGATTTGGGAGAAAACAGATATTCACCGTTTAACGCCTTCCCAACTACAAAGCAACCTTAATATCCTGCTTTTGCAATTGGCCAGCACAAACAGGGAAAGCCGGGAACAGCTTAAATTTTTTAGAGATTCGGGCGGGAATATCGTTCAACATTTTCCGCCGGAGGACGAAGCGGAGGCGCATAAGAAACTTAAAGAAAAAATTACCAACCTGGACATGCTCTCAGATGAATTGGTTAAAACTTCACTCGGCAATTTGGTGCGCCTCTGCGAACCTCCTGTGATTTTAGATGAGGGGCATAAGGCCACAAGCGATTTGGCCAGAAAAACCATCGAGGGTTTTAATGCCGCCATTGTCGTTGAGCTCTCTGCCACGCCGCCTAAAGAAACCAATGTTTTGGTTCGAGTTTCGGGTAAAGAGCTTTTAGACGAAGAGATGATTAAGCTTCCCATGAATATTTCAAACTCCAATCAGAACTCCTGGGAAGCTTGTTTGGGGCAGGCGCGCGACAAGCGGGAGGAATTGGCCAGGATTGCCCAAAAATATTTCCAGGAAACAGGCCAATACATTCGCCCTATCGTTTTAGTCCAGGTGGAGCGCACGGGAAAAGAGCAGGAAGGCAAGGGATTTTTGCATTCCGAGCAAGTGAAAGAACACCTCATTCGGAAACTGGGGATACCAGAGGCTGCCATAAAAATCAAGACTTCGGAGAAGGATGACATTGAAGGCATTGATTTGCTGGACGAAGAGTGTCCCGTGGAATGGATTATCACTAAGGCCGCGCTCAAAGAGGGGTGGGACTGCCCATTCGCTTACATTTTGGTTTCGCTCAACAATACGGGAAGCCAGTTAAGCATGACCCAAATTGTCGGCCGAGTTCTGCGCCAGCCATATGCCAAGAGAACTCCCTATACGGAGCTTAACGAAAGCTATGTTTTCTGTTTAAGGCGCAGGGCTGCGGATATTGCTTTGCAGGTTAAAAAAGCTTTGGAAGACGAGGGTTATGAAGGTGATTTAGCCAGCGTCGTTGATAGAAGCGAGGAGGGCGGAAAGCCGCAGATTCGGGAAACGCGCATCCGGGAAGAATACCGCCCTTTCTATAAGAAGTTCGAGGGGAAGGTTTATTTGCCTCGATTCTGCGTCAAAGAGGGCAGTCAATATAAGCCCTTGGATTATTTCAGGCACTTAATCAGCCAGGTGGACGTTTCAAAGTTCAATTATGCCGGTATAGACTGGGATATTGCGGATGACCTTGCCGCGGCCAGAGAATCCTTTTATCGCATGACTTTGGAGCAGGAAGAGCTGGAAAAATTGGAAGAAAAGGAGTCCTTGATTTTAGAAACGGACGAAAAAGTTTTGGCTTGGATGACGGTCAACTTACCTTTTGAATATTTTGGCCAGAGAGAGATCGAGACGATTGCGGAAAGAGTTTATGAACGGTTATGCGCGGTCAATAAAGATTTGAAGGGGCGGTTGGGGTTAGTGAAATTCGCTGTTAAAGAAAGGGCGGTTGGATTTATTCAGAGAGAAACCGATTTGCAAACGCAGAAGGCGTTTGAGGAGCTGTTTGATAAGAAGCGCCTTCAGTTTTATCTGGAGTGCAAGGAATGCCGGTTTGAAATGCCTCCTAAAATCGAAATCAAGTCCATCAAACGCCTCAATCACGATGACGGCAGTCAGTTGGGGCTACCCCTTTTTGACTGGGTTGCCGAAGAGCAGTTTAACGAATACGAAAAATCCGTGGCGTTATTTTTGGATAAGCAGCCGCAGGTTCTCTGGTGGTATCGAAATTTAGTGGGAACGGATAAATTTTCGATTCAGGGCTACAGGCAAAACAAAATATACCCGGATTTCATTATTCAGCAGGGCAAAAGCAGAAAGCCCGTTGCCTCGGTGTTGGTCTTGGAAAGCAAAGGTCAGCACCTAGCGGACAATGCGGACACCAGATATAAAAAGAACATCGCCGCCTATTTCAACAAAGCGGGCCGTAAAGTGCCCTGGCAGAAATTGGCCAAAGATTTTCAAGACAACCAATTTCGTTTCCAGGTATTAGACGAGGGGAGTATGCGGATCAAGATTGGAAGGACGATTTGAAAAAAATGCTTCAAGAGAATACTGTTAACTAGAAAAATAATAGCCGCCCTTTTGTCCTTTTAATTTGGCAGAATTTTTGGGATGAGACCGATAGGAGGCATGATGGACAAAAAAGTTTATTTCGCTGTTTTTATGTTGGCGGCCGCTGCCGCGGGTTGTTCTAAAAAAATGGTCAAGATTGACCGGCCCAAGGAACCGGCGGCCCAAGCCCCGGCCCCGGCGCCCCAGCAGGAAGAGAGCGAGGCCGCCTTGCGGGGCAAAGAATTTTTCAGTTCGCCCGAGGTCTCCCCCGTTTATTTCGAGTATGACCGCACCGAATTAACGGCCAAGGCCAGAGAACTCTTAAGAAAAAACGCCGGCTGGCTGGAGGAGAATCCCGAAGCCGAGGTTAAAATCGAAGGGCATTGTGATGAAAGAGGAACAACGGAATACAATTTGGGCCTGGGCGTCCGGCGGGCCAACGCGGTGCGCGATTTTTATAAAGCGATGGGCATCGCGATCAAACGCCTCTCCACCATCAGTTACGGAGAGGACAAGCCGGCTTGCGCGCAGTCCGGCGATTCCTGCTGGAAGAAAAACCGCCGCGCCGAAACTTTGGTCAGGGTGCCCTCCCGGACATAACAAGCCTTCGCTTGGCGTAGTTCTTCGCGCGGGAATTTCGGAAAGAATCCTGTTATCCTGATGGGGTGACTTCTTTTGTTTTGATTCAGGATTTGGCCGTTGTGCTGATCGCGGCGGCCGTGGTTACGCTTTTTTTTGGCCGCTGGCGCGCCCCGGTCGTTTTGGGTTATCTGGCGGCCGGCATCATCATCGGTCCTAATACCCCGCCCTATCCTTTAATATCCGACCTTCAGAGTATACGCACCCTGGCCGATTTAGGCGTGATTTTTCTTTTGTTTTCGCTGGGAGCGGAGTTTAATCTGCGCCGCTTCTACCGCCTTGGGATCCGTTCCTGGATCAGTCCTTGCCTTAACGTGTTGGGCGCTATTTTGCTGGGTTACCAGGCGGGATGGTTTTTGGGATGGAGTCCGCCCGAACGGTTGTTTCTGGGCGCCATCCTCGGAATATCGAGCACCGCCATCGTGGCTAAAACGGTTTTGGAGGATCAATCCCTGGACCGCCGCTGGCGCGATTTCGTGGTAGGCGTTTTGGTCACCGAAGATATTCTGGCCGTTTTATTGATCGGGTTATGCAGCACCTTCGCGCAGGCGGGCTCCTTTGAAATCGTTCCCTTGCTGCGCGCTTTACTGCGCTTCGGCATCGTGATGACCGCGATGTCAATGGTCGGTTTTGTGGCGCTGCCGCGTTTTTTGCGCTATGTCTCCCAAATGGGCTTGGCTGAAATTAAGCTGTTGGCCGTCATCGGGGTTTGTTTTGGTTTTGCCATTTTGACGCAAAAGCTGGGATTTTCATTTTCTCTGGGCGCTTTTTTGGCGGGAGCGCTTCTTTCCGAGGCGCCTGGCCTGGGAAAACTCGAAGACGTCATCGCGCCGTTTAAAAATGTTTTTTTAGCCGTTTTTTTCGTCAGCGTGGGCATGTTAATTGATGTGGGTTGGATTTTGCGGCACCTTGACCTGGTCATCGCGTTTGGTTTTTTGGCGTTTCTTTTTCGCTTGAGCATTTATGCCTTTAGCTCGGTCGCGGTCGGCCATGGCCTTGAATTTTCCTTGAGCGCGGCCTTGGCCTTGGCTCCCGTGGGGGAGTTTTCTTATATCTTGGCCCAGGTTGGCCACGACGCGGGCTTGACCAGCAAACCCTTCTACACCCTGGCCGCGGCCGCCTCCTTTTGGGCGGTGTTCTTTAACAGCTTGGCCTGGCCGCGCTGGAACGCTCGTAAAGACTTTTACCTGGCCAAGATTCCGAACGTCATCGTCGAAACCGTCGCTTTTTACCAGATGGCCATTCAAAGGCTTTCGGTCGGGCCCCGAGCGAAACAGACGTGGCATCTTTGCCGGCCGTCCGTTTTTCAGATTATTTTCAATATAGCCTGGATCAGCGCCATCTTCCTGGGCGTCAGATGGCTCCAGGGGGTTAACGGGCATTCCTTGTTGATTAAGGCGGCGGTTTGGCTGGCCGCCACCGCCGCGTCCTTGCCTTTTTTAATCGCGCTCTGGCGCAAGTTCCAAGCCGTTGTTTTCGTTGTGGTGGAAGCCGTTTTTGTCGCGTCGGATCCGCTGGTCGAAGCGCCGCTTCAAGCGCACCGGCCGTTGGTCAGAACCTTGCTGCTGGCCGGAACTGTTTTAATGGCCTGGTGGTTTTTGGCTTTGATTATTCCGGTTTTGCCGCCTTGGCCGGTGGGCGGGATTTTGATGGCCGCGGTGCTGTTGGGAGCGCTTGTTTCCTGGAGGTTTATGATCCGTTTTTACGCCCGCCTTCAGCGTTTGGTGCGCGAAACCGTTCATTTCTCGGAGATTGAGCAGGAGAGCATGCCCATTGTGGTTTCTCATCTGGCGTTATCCAGGAGGCCCAAGGAGGTTGAGGTGTCCCTGGCGCGCCTTGGCGTTAATGCCGAAGCCGTAGGACGGTCTATCCAAGAGATCAACCTTCGCCGGCAAACGGGAGCGAGCATTTTGCAGATCACGAGCCCCGACGGCGAGGCGCATTCGCCCCATCCGGACACGGTTCTTTGCGCCGGCGACGAGCTGATGCTGATCGGAGAGAAGGACGAATTGGAAAAAGCGGCGCAGTATTTGAGCCGGACGAAGGGCGATCCTTCTTAAATCCCGTCCCATAGCTTGAGTCAGCTCCGCCTTGGGTCTCTCGGAAAAGCCGCGGTCGGCTGCAGAGCAGCCGCCGCTTAGCTCTCGCCCATCCCGCCCGCAAGCGGGATGGGCTCCGAGATACTTTTCCGAGAGACCCAAGGCTCCGCCGGAACTAGGGTAAACTGGACATTAGGGAAAAATTTATTTTAGATCATCATTCCGGCGCAAGCCGGAATCCAGCTCCTTCTCCACTGCACTAAAAAGTCCCTCCGCTAGTTCTACAATTCTTTGCTAAGACGAGGACTAGGGAGGGAACATGAAACTCAATCAAGCCCGATTGAGCAGGGAAATGGTAGCAGAGCTTAAGGCCTTCGCGCAAATTCTGGGAGCGGACCCGGGGATTCCAAAGCCCACTAAAAGGTTCCTGGCCGAGGCTCTCT
>JACQJO010000061.1 GCA_016205025.1 Elusimicrobiota bacterium | reverse complement strand
CAGAGCCTGGGGCCCATGGAATTTGCATTCCCTGGGGTTGACACTCTAACTTTAGCTCTACTGCGAGGGATTTGTCAATAGAGAAAAATTTTATACCAGGGAAGTTGAACATTGGCATCAAGATTCTACCAACTTGGGCTTATTAAGCAGGGAACCGCCCGCGCCGTTTGCCACGCCGCCCATCGCTTCCAGAAACCGTTACAAATTAAATCAACGCCAAGGATTCTCCCCGACTCCGACGCTGATCAAAACCTGGTTACCCTCTCGGACGAGTTCGGCTTCGGAATTATCTTAACCTATCGGGGACCAAAACGCCTGCTTACCGAAGAACAATGCCTGGCCCACCTCCAAAGTCGGGAGAAAAGGCCCAAGCCGCCCAAAATCCAAGAACTTTTAAGGCTGGCCATGAGCCTTCGGACACGCTTTAAAAACGAACCGGATTTAAGCTATTCCCACGTGGCTGGCGAACTAGGGGTGAGTCGGCCCCGGGTTTACCAGATCATGAATTTGCTTAAACTCAGACCCAGCCTTCAAAGCCACATTTTAAAGCTTAGGCTAACCAGCGGCAGAACCGACTTAACAGAAAGACGGCTACGCCAACAGCCAACAAAAGCCATTTAGCATTTCTCGCCCTGCCGGTTTCTTTTATTCTCGACTACGGTATGCTTGATTTGGATGATTGGGCGATTCTGGATAATGGAGTTCCAGGCGGCCATCTTTAACCATACGAATCAAGTAATGTATCCGCAATGTCTCTGGGCTTCTGTCCAGGATTTCGGATAGTGCTTTTAAGGCTATAAATGTCCCTTTACAGACTGCCAGAATAGCGGCCTCCATCGTAGCCTTAGGCACTTTGCCCTTATTTCGTACCGTTTCAGCCAATTTATTTTGGCTGGCTAAATGTACGGAGCTAGGAGGCAAATGTACGGAGCTAGGAGGCAAATGTACGGAGCTGTTTAACGCACCAGCGGTTTGCGTGGATTGGAGACCCAATTCTGGGTAAGGCGGTTCCCCTGGGAAATAGTAAATTTTGGCGCGAGTGGCTCCGCTGGAATCCAAAAATTTATCCCGTGCCAAAGCAGCCAGTTCTTTAGAAAGGTCATGGGGGTGCTCTGTCGAAATCTCCTTAAGACGATCGTGCGAAACCTTGCCTTCGATGGCAACAGTGGCCAAGGCGAGGCGTTGCGTCGGTGACATAGAATGAAATTTTGGTCCAATGCGCCGGTCTAACGCTTCTAAGGTTTCTCTCGGTAGAAAGCTGACCATGCGCAAAACCAAAGTCGTCTGGTCAGGATTGAGGTGTTCAGCAAGTTGAGGAGTGCGCCAGTGCTGTTCCTTCCAGGCGGCCAGGACTTTGGGCAATCCAGAACCAGCTTGTTCGCCGGCTCCGATTAGTTGGAACATTTTTTGCAAGTTACGGTTGCGGCAATCGCTGATACCACCTGCCAATGCCCTCTCCGGTGGCATACGTAACCCGCCAGGATTTCTAAAGCCAAATCGGTCGGGCCATTTAATAACCAGAATCCCAACTCGGCCGGTGTAATCCGCATGAATGAGGGCATTAACCATTGCTTCGCGCAAGGCCTCGTGAACCGCTGTTTCGTCAATTCGCTTGGCCCCACCCTCTAGCCGGAATGGAACCTTTAATTCGGCTGTCAACTTGGCATAGACTCGGCGATAAAAATCAAACAAGTTGCCGGACCATGTTCCATCGGTAGTCATGCGATCAATCCACCGGGGATCACCCTTTAATCCGGATTGCTCTTGATAATCAACAAGATAATATGGCGCCGCATCGAGAATCGGGCGTAACTTTCCGAACATTAATAATCCGGCAAACGTTAAGCCCTCCTTATTGTCACGCCGGTCGTTGGTCCAACCGCCAAGATTTCGCAGTAATTCTTGATCATCGAGAGCTAGCCACGGATGCCCCGGTTTTGTGCTTTTAAATTCGTTGCGATATGCAGCAAAAGTTTCCGCGTCCAAATCCTTGAATGTAAATCCTTCCAGTAAAACCGTGTCCCGAGTGTCCTCAATAGCATCGGACATCATTCGTCGGACAGTCTCTTCATCGCAATGATAATCGCCTTCATAGTTGCGACGGTAAGTGCCGGTTAGTGGATTCTGGCCAACGTAAATCGGGCGCTTGCGGCGATCCGCTCTCGGTATGTCTATCCTAAGCACCTGCTTCCCCTCGACGTGGGCTACACTGACATTTTCGTCCCTGAGAATATTGGCGTTGATCTGCTCTCTATTATTCAACCCATCCCAGAGTTCTTTGCGTACCTTCGCGGCATCTTCGATCCCTATGACAGAAAACTTCTTATCTTCATTTTGGCCGATTCCAAAAAAGACCGTACCGCCGTTGGTATTGGCCATTGCGGAATAGGTTTCGAAAAAACTTTTGGGGACTTCTCCCATGCCATACTGCCCTTGGGCAGCTTTGGCTTCCAAATCAACCTCCTCGGCGAGGTCTTGCAAGTCAAGCAATGTTAAATCAGCCATGGTCATTTATACCTATTTTCATTCTACCAACTCGGCTTCGGCGGCAGGGGATCGCTGGTGCTTGGGCCGTTTGCTGCATTGCCGGTCGCAATAAGCCGTCTTTCTTCCTGCGGTTCCCCCCTGCGCAGAAACCCCTCCGCGTCAAAGCCCCGTTTGTTCATGGCAACATGATTACGGAAATTGGGCAGAAGCTCGTCAAAAGAACCCTCTTGCCCGTGCAGCCTGTGCAGATTCCAAACGCCTCGCGTGACTCGGTCTCCCCGGATGAGAACAGCGGCCTTTCCATTAGGGAGCTCCTTGATCGTGTCCGGGGCCATATGGAATTCTTTAACTTCGCGCTCGCTGTAGCCGGTGCTTATTCCCCAATTATCATAAGCTTCCGTCTTTTTGATCGTATCTTTGGTGCCAAAGGTCATGGCCAACATCTCGGTTCCTTCGTGGTCATTGGGTCTGAACACAAAAAGGTTGTTCGTATTGGCCATCACCTGGGTTTTAAAGGTGTCGGACACGGTGTCCATATCCGCCAGGGATTGAACCCCCAGACAGGCCAGAAACCCGGCGGACCGGCATTTATTAAGCCAGTCCACGGAGCCCTGGGTTAATACGCTTCCCGCCTCATCCACGAACACACCAAAAGGCCGGGGCTTAATCCTCTCGCTTTGAATTATGGCGGTGGTGGCCTGAAGGTCGGTGAATAACAGACGCCCAAATATCTTGGAGGTATCCCGGAAGGCATTGATGGATAATCCCACGTAAACGATTTTCTGGCCCAAGTAAGCGTCCAAAAGATCAAGGTTGGGGCCATAGGTATTTGTCTGGGGAAAGCTGATGACGAGATTTAAGAGATAGCTTGTAAGTCCGGCCAGGTCTTTTAACTGGCCGGACAAGGATAAAAGGCTCTTTTTAAGGAATGGGTCATCAACCTCATCCGCCAGATGCCGCATGATTTGGGGGTTGGTCAAAAGAAGATAAAGGTCATGGAAGCTCACCGCAAAATAACGCTGTTCCAAAGCGGAAAAAACCAGAAGCAGAGCTTCGCGGGCCTTTTTCTCATAGTAGGCTTCGCTCCAATCGGTTGAGGTCATGATTTTGTCCGTAAGCATGGAGGGGTTGCCGCGCAAAAGCGGGTTGTACGCGGCTGATTTTCCGGGGTGCCCCAATTCCAAGGCCACCAAGTCCATCTCCCGGCCCAGGGCATGAGCCGCGCGGGATAAAAGCTCAAGATTGGCCGGGTCGCTCTTGGGATCGATGAACATTAGGCCGAAATTCCTTCGCAATAGCTCTTTGGCCACATAGAGCATGAAACTTGTTTTGCCTGCTCCGGTGGTGCCTACGGTCAGACTATGCCGGTTTAGTTGGTCCACGGGTATCTTCGGGCCTCTCTTGGCAATCGGGATGGGAGGATTGTCCTTAAGAGGCTCCATATTTAAGGCTTCTTTGTTTTCTTTCCTGTCATTGTTGACCAATCTGTCTCCCAAAACCAAAGCCCAGAAATAAAACCAGAAGCCCATCCAAAGAGGCGTTAAGAGAAGATAAAAGAAAGGCTGGGGGTCGGGTTTTGGCTTTACAATGCGTTTCGCCCGGAATTTCTTATTGGGGCGGCCACTGATGGTTTCAAGCAGTCTTTGGCTGCCGGCGGAATGTTCAATATGGCGCAGCGCGTTTCTGGTGATCTTTACGAGATAGTCCTGATCAAAGAAAAAGGCGCGGACGCGGGCCTCAAGGCTTTGCCCGGCGCAGCCGTAAATCTCGGCTGTTTTTTCCAAGAAGGAGATGCCTTGCTTTCTCATGATGCCGCAGTAAAGGCCGAAGGGAAGCGCAAAATAAAAAACAAAGAAAGCCGCAGTCAGCCAAGATTCTGCACGAGCCTGGTGCGCAATGCCGGCTGAAACCCAAAGCGTGACGAATAGCCTGATAAGCAAATAGGGCAGAAAGGCCAAAAGAGGCCAAGAAAGGAATCGGATCGCGGCGCTTGCGGGCAAGCCAAATACAGCGGCCAAACTGTCTAAAAAGAAAAACCGGATTAAAAGACAGGCCACAAACAAAATGGAAAGCCCAACAAAAAGCCTTCTTCTTTCCACAATCTCATCCCTTTGGAATTTCCAGGCAAGCCAAATGAGGGAAGCGACAATAGCTATCGCTTTTATGATCATGTCGAAGATGTCGGTAATAAGATTATCCCTGCTTGTTTTCTTTCTACTGAACGCATTTGGCTCTGTTGAAACCTTCATGAAAATACCCAAGAAATCCGTGGAAACAAAGAAAGGAATCCAAGCTGGATTCCCCGGTAGATGTTGTAAATGACGCCCAGCATCAAGGTTTCCTTCCTTCTCATCTCATACGAGCGGGCTAAGATATGATTGCCGAATCTTCGCTTGATCACCGAGGGAATCGTTTCCGCCTTGGATCTCTGCCGGTAGAAAACCCAGGGGAAATAACGCCGTATCCTTTTGCGGTAAGGATGTATCCGCTGCGGGTCTCCTCGCCTATTGGCCAGCTTGACGCCGTCTTTGGCATGAAGCCTCGTGCGAATCCAGCGGTGAGCCTTCATGGTGTCGAACCCTGGATCAGCAGCAATGGCCTTAACCCGCATCCACGGGTCCCTGCCCTTAATCAGGGGAACCAATTCCCCCATGTCTCCCCACGGCCCCTGCCGGGCCCCTTGGGAGCCCAGCAAAAGCCATCGGAGGTCCACCATAAAGATATGTTTGGCAAACTTTCTGTGCTCTTTGGCCTGGTAAGGATGGTCCGCTTCCTCGCGCTTCTTCCATCGGCTGGCCAGATAGTGATGAGAAGCCTGGGTCAACCGGTAGCCCGTGGAGTCCGCAGCCCATTGAAGGCTTTCCTTAAGTGCGGGTTTGAGTTTTGTTGCAACCGCGCTAAAGAGGTGATCGAGAAGGGCGCCATCCATGCGCTTGAAGAATTTTTGCAAGGTGCTATGATCCGGCGTCTTTTCCTTCAGCCCCATGAGAGCGGCCAGATCGAGGCTGGAGGCCAGGAAATCCTCGGTTTGTCTGTAAGACAATTCCAGGTAGCGCTTGATCATCAAAGAGACCATCAGCTGGGGCTGGGTAAAGTCATGGCGGGACTCCGGGCAGGAATAATCAGGCAGCACCTTGTAAGCCACCTCCATCGCAACTTTGATAAACTCCGTGAAATCGGTCTTCTCCCCCAAACGCATTTTGTCCCCCTCCCAACACTTTGCCAGTGTGAGGGGGATATTTTTCCAGTTTTGACATGAAATTAGAGGGTTTCAACAGAGCCAGCGCATTTTTGTTGTTCATAGAGAAAACTCCTTTTCTTGATAGTTTTTGAGAACAATGGGCTCGCCCGTTTTGGCAGGCATAATCCCAAAGAAAATCTTTGCGGCTAACAAATCCCCGGCTATGGTTAAAAGATAATCAGCCAAGGACCGGCTTGCCGTAAAATAAAGCACCCTGAACCAGGTTGAAGCAGAATATTCCTGGAACAAGGCGATATAGCGGTCCCTTCGCTTTTGGGAAAGTTCGGCTTCAATGGCAAAGCGGCTTTCCCCCTGGACCGCCACGGCATCAGGAATGGGACCGGATTTTAACGTGGATTTAAGCTCCCGGTCCGAGTACCAAGCAAAACCTTTGGGCTCCAAGATAAGCCGCAAATCCACCAAAACCATGTCGTGCTCAAAGGTTTTAAAGTCAATGCCGTTTAAGATGGAAAGGCCGGGGCAGGCAATCCCCTGGCGCTCAAGCCAGGATTTGGCCCTGTATGTAGCCAGGTAAAATTGGTGGGGGTAGCTGTGGCTTTGGGCTGTCTGGATAAATCCCGCCCATTTGAGTTTGCGAAGTCTTTTCTCAACCCATTTCCATGGGTAAACCGCCGTCTTATAGTCCCCGCCGTTTTTGTAAAAGCGCCGCCAAAGCTGCTCCGCCGTGGCAAATCGCATTTCAAGAAGGAAACGAAAAATCTTTAGCTCGCGCTCGGCAATTTCCACCCGCCGCCATGGGGTTCTCTGTTGAGGATGTAACATTACCGTCTCTGCCTGTAATATTACAGGTTGCGTTACGGAGTCAGGCAATAGCAGGCTTTTCATCGCTTTCCTCCTTGGCCAGATCAAGACTGGCCTCTGTTAAAAGCTCAATGACGCGCTCAAGGCGCTCCTCTGGCGTCAGCTCGTCTGGCTCAAAAAGCCTGAAATTCTCCCTTGTGCTCTCCATTACCCTCCCTTGTTACTACTATTCGCAAATTTGATTAACGATTTAGACAAAAAATATATGCCGCTAAGCGTAACCGAGTTCGCTCAAATCCCTAACTTCATCCGGGCTTAAAATATTCATGCCCATGAGCCGATAAGCGGTCGCCGCAAGTCCCACCTCAAAGCGATCAGCTAGCGTGCGCACCAACGGGTCAACCCACTGGCCATCTACCTTGACTTTAAGCGCGTAAGCGGTGAAAAGTTTTTCCGGCATTAAAATTGCGGACATTCCGAGGTTGGCTTGGTATTCCCACCATTCTCCTTTGTAGGCTTTCTCTTCGCCGCCGGAGGCTTCACTGCGGCACATCGCTCCCTTTTGCGCTTCTTTAAAAACTTCTGCATGAAGAAGCGCGTGGGCCAACTCGTGGGCCAGCGTGCTTCTTAGTCTCGCCCTGCGGCCGGGACTATTCTCAAGGCCTTCATAAAGAGCCGGGGAAACGCAAATGATTGCTTTGCCAGTATTCGTAAAAATAGTCGTTCCTAAGACCGACTCCGGAAGATCGCGGATATCCAGATCAAAACCCAAACGCTCAACCACCCTATCAATGTCAATGGCGGGTCCTTTATCTATCTTGGGCCAATCAGCGTTTTTAAGACAGGTTTCCGCAATCTTTTCAATTTCTGCCTTCTCATACCAGACCCTTTTGGGAAATGTCTTAGTGGGGTCTTCCAAAAGAAGCATTAAATTTTCTGTTCCTTTCTTAGAGTTTTGATAATCTTCTCTGCCAGTTCGTGCGGGTCTTGACCGAATTGCCTCATGGTGCGCAGCATGGCACCGACAGCGGGGTTTCTCTGCGCCCAGTCTTTCAAGTCCGGGTCAATCCAGCCATTCATGGATTGGAGGTCTTCGTAAGCAAGATTTAAAACTTTGGCGATTTCTTTTAAAACGCGGTCGGTGGGATTGCGCCGGTCTTTCTCGATGTCGCAAACATGAGGAGGTGTAACCCCGATCTTTTTAGCAAACTCGCGCAGGGAAATGTCTTGAGCAAGCCGGGTGGCCCGGATGAGCTGGCCGAGCGTTCTGCGTTCCATACTTATTTAAATTAGCAAAAGTAGTTAACATTTGTCAAGGCCCTAATTTCTCATCCCTGGGGAAAATTCCCGAGACCGAGGTTATGCATCCATTCCCCAACGTGAAACGATGGGTTGAGCCCACTGATCCGAAGGGCAAAAATTCACCACGTCATCACTTACCACCGATAACCCAAACTAAAAAGATGGCTGACCCCTAAATCGCCAAAGGGAACGAAGGCGTACTCCAAAAGAATGGCGCGCCGGCCTTGCATGACATGAGCAAAGCCGAAGCCCGCGGTCAACCCGCCGGCCGCGTCGTTTCTGCCGTTATATCCGGCCCTCAATGAAAGAGTATTTGAGACCCGGTAGCCTGCCCCCAGGTGAATGGTAGAATCCCCTCCCTTAGGCTGATTCAGATCTAGAGCAATGAGGGATTTCTTTGATGGTTGATAAGCCAGGCTGGTTTTAAGGTTGGTAGGAAGCTCCTCTTGCGAGGATTGAAATTTGACTTTAGGTCCCAGGTTCTGAAGGGAAACCCCTATAGCCGCGGGGATATCCTCTTTGGGCTCAAGATCTATCAAGGCTCCTAGGTCCAAAGCTAAGGTTTCGGCTTGGTAGGCGTCAATTCTTTCCTGAAGATATTTGCCAGCCACGCCCAAGCTTAAGAATCCTTCCTTGTAGCCCTGAGCATAACCCACGGAAAAGACCCAATCCCGGATGGTAAAATTTCCCAACCCTGAACCCGAGGGATTAGACAGAGTCGTTCTGGGAATCTTGCCAAAGCTTAAGGTTGTCAGGGAAAAAGCCAAACTTCTCTTTTTAAGCCCCAAGGCCAGATGGTCCTGGGTAATGCCTTCAAAATGTTCGTTGTGCATGAAAGAAATTTCGTTAGACTCCAGACCGGAAAGCCCGGCTGGGTTGTACGCCAAAGAATGCGGGTTTTTGGCAATGGATCCGTAGGCTCCTCCCAGGGCCGCCGGCCTGGGGTGAGGATCAAGAAAGAGAAAGTTAAAAGGCGTAGCGCCCTTGGTCCCCCCGCCATAAGAAGGGTTGACAAACAACAAGAAAATGAGTGCGCCCTTAACGGACAACCGCAAGTTTTTTGACCACCTTATGTCCGGAACTCGTATCCGTAAGGAGGGCGATATAGCCTCCCGAAGCCACATCCTGTCCGGAGGAGTTTTTTGCGTCCCATTGAACCTTGCCCGAGGAGTTGTCGGTGACTTTTTCCCAAACCAGTTCCCCTGATACTGTGTAAATCTGGATTTTGACGGCGCCCGTCAGGTTGTCAAATAAGATGCCAGAGTTGGAATCAGCCGGATTAAATGGTTTTCCATTGTCAGAGTTCCCATCATTGGGGACGTAGGGGACAGGGTAAACCAGGGCATTGGAGAGATCGGAGGCCGCCGGAGCGAACAGACCGAAGAAGCTGAAATGCATGGTTTGGGCAGTGACTGTTTTCTTGGCGGAATCAATCGCGCTTTGGGCCTCTTTCTGCCACCGGCTTGCTGTTGTGTTATAGGAGTAGATCGCCAGCTTGTCGGCTCTGGCCAGGGTGCCGTCCACTAGGCCGTCATTGTTGCTATCTGCGTAACCAAGGGTAATGGCGGCCGGCTGGTTTAGCTGGCTCTGGCCGTTGGCCAAGCCAATATCCAACGCCTGCCCTCCGGCCTCCAGGGTTTTCTCGGGAGGAGACGGAACCCCCGCGGGATTAGCCACAACCTTGATCGTAGCGGATGAATTGTTAAGAAGGCCCGAAGGCAAAAAAATCTTGGTGGTTGCCGTCCGGCAGTTATCCGCCATCTCGATGGTCTGGCCAATGGCGTTAAAGACAAGCTCTTTTTTCTCCAAGCTTGAACCCACCTTCTTCTCTTCAATCTCGGGACTTGCATGATCCACGGTGATCACAATAGAAGAAGGATAAGAATCGGGACTGCCGGACAAGTCTTTGGCCGTTGCCCGAAGCTCGTAATCCGCGCTGGAAAGACCGGTGGCATCCCAATGGATGCAGTAGGGCGGTGAAAGGTCGGGGTTGGGATCATTGACGTTAACGGCCAGAATATTGGTCCAGGAGCTGGAAGTGGAAGAAGCCAATCGGTACTGGAATGCCACCTCTTTGACTTGGGAAGGGTTTCCTTGAGCGATCTCGGCCGTGACCAGTATAAGATTGCCGCTTATTCTCCTGCCTGACTGCGGAACCCCAATGGCGGCCTTGACCTGGCCCGATGAAAGCGTTTCCAACGCTGCGGCGGAGGCTTGAACGGAAGTGTTTTTTTCTTCCAAGCCCAATAAATCTTGGGCTCTGATGCCAAATCTGTAGGTGACGCCTGCGGTCAGAGGATTTGTGACATAGCTGGTTGTCGGATGGCTGACGCTGGAAAGGAGGTCTGCATAATTTACCGCGCCTGTCCCCGAATCGTAATAGATATTGTAAGAGGCGGTGTAGGTGGAGGCAGAAGGGTCCCAATCCAGCTTGATCTTTCTTCCCTCAAGGGGCGCGGCTCTAAGATTGGAAGGGATCAGAGACAGCGAGGGTAGATAACTGATGGTGATGTCTTGCAAAACAGGGGTCTGCGCAGGGTCACTGCCTCTGGCCATATCCACGCGGTAATTGAGATAGCGCGCGGACGTTAAAATAGGCGCTCCGTTGGCTACCTGGGTCCAGGAGGCCAGGGGCTCACTGCCTTGGGTAGCTGTGGCTATAGAAACAGAAAGAGAAGAGCCGGAAGGCAGGCTGGCGTTCCAGGAGATGGACTCTAAAACTTGAGCGCTGCCCAGGTCCACCAAGGGGGAATAGTAGGCGCCAATAGATGAATAATTTAAGGTTACACCAAGAGTGGAGTACCACAGGGTGGTTGTGGCTACATCGCTTCCATCCCGTCCTCCAGAAATATAAACCCTACCGTCCCAGAAGGCCATAGCGTGTAGCCATCTTGATGCGGGCATTGGGTAGGCTGTGGCGGTCCAGGTTCCTAACGATCCATCGGAATCAATTGGCACATAATACATAGATGACTGGGCTACTCCATTGTATCCTCCAGAAAAATATATTTTTCCACCCCATATATTCAGGGCATGATAGGTGCTTGCAGCGGGCATATTGGTTAGAATACCCCAAGATTCCAGGGCCCCATTCGCATCTATAGTCGTATAATATACGCTGGATTGGACAATAGAATAGCATCCCATGTTGCATCCACCTAAGGCATACAGCTTTCCATTCCAAACAGATCCAGCGAGACCTACTTCTGGGGTAGGAAGGGAGTCAGGAGAGGTTGTCCAAGACCCCACAGACCCGTCAGCGTTTATGGGAGCATAATAGACGCCTGCGTGGGGCGGCCCGGCTCCCTCCTTTCCTCCGAAAACATATAACCTCCCATTCCACGCAGCCATTGAGTGCCCAAGAATGTTCAAGGGCAGCGGGGTCGTAGCAGTCCAGGAATCTACAGAACCGTCCGGATTAATAGTGGCGTAATTTACGCCAGCCGTTGTCACTGCAAGAGTTTGACCGCCTGAAATATAGAGCTTTCCATTCCAAATGGCCATGCCGTATGTAAGCCTGTGAATGAGAAGGTCAGGCGCTGCGACCCATGATCCCACGGATCCATCAGGATTTATCGCAGCATAATACACCGATTTTCTAGCCCCATTTGACCCGCCATCATTGTACTGGCCACCGACAACGTAAAGCTTTCCCCTCCAGGCAACCATCTCGTGTCCTTCCCGAATCTCAGGCAAATTTGATGGGCTGGCAGTAAAACCAGACTGAAGATCGGTTCCTTCTTGACTTAACATCACATTTCCTTCGTTTCCTATATCAGCTCCCCACCCCACATAAGTTCCAGAGGAGAAATCCACTTGGCTGGTGTGGGTCAGGGCGGCGGCTTCAAGAGCAGGAGGATATAAGAGAAGGCCAAGAACAGGCAAAGCCCGCAACCTAGCCGTCCGCTGCTTTAAAAGCATCGCTTTCTCCAGCCACACAGCCATTCCCTCCCTTTAGGCGGGCCAAAATAATCGTTGAGCCAACCTTAAAATGTACCCCTCATTCTGCCGGTAAACAAGAGGAGCGGCCATGCCCAGGTAAGGCTGGGCTTATTTTAATTGGGTCTTGCCAGGTTGAAAAATTCAGACAAAACTTATGGTGGTTTTTGAACGAGTTGTGGTTTGGAGGTTGAGAGCTTATGGCTGATAAAATCCTTCAAAGCAAGAAAATTTTAGCCATTGACGATGAGCCGGATATTCTTGAGCTAATCAAGGCGGTTGTCTGCACACAAGACCATGAATTTGATCTGCGATGCGAGCGCGATTCCCGGCGCATTGCCTGCGCCATCGAAAAGGGCGTCCTTGATTGCGATTTGATTCTTTTGGATTTGGGCATGCCCCGCTTTTCGGGACAGGCACTGCTTGACAAGATCAAGACAGACGCCAGATGCCGCGACATCCCTGTTGTTATCCTGACAGCCTCGGAACGTTTGGAGGATAATGAAGAATGCCTAAATATAGGGGCGGATTACTTTGTAAAAAAACCCTTCACCGGAAGCGCCCTTCTTGCCACTATCCGGGCCGTCTGGAGAAGGGTTTATGATTCAGCGGGAATTCCGGGAAAAATTGAAATGGGCGCCGTAGTCGTTGGCTTGGACACCAAGGAGGTTTCTGTCCTTGGCAGGCCCTTGGGATTAACTCCCACGGAATTCAGCATTTTCCTTTTACTGGCGGAGCATAAGAGCCAATATGTCCATCAGAGGATTTTTCTCGATCGCATCTGGGGCCTTCGAGTGCCTTCAAACGAAGAGATTCCAACCAAGAGAGTCCAGACCAACATTGACAATATTCGGCGCAAATTGGGGTCTTACCGCGATCTTGTCGCAACGAAAGAAAGGGTGGGGTTTAAATTCAACGAGGAACTGGCTGACGCCATCAAAGCCCAGACGGGAGCTTTTTAGGCCTTGCCAAGATTTGGCAAAGATCCCCTCGGAAAGCGCCCTCTTTGCTGAATCTTTGCTGGCGAAGAAACCTGGTTCCTGTTATCCCTGAAGGGTGCTAAGAATCCGCCAAGCATGGTCTTCCGTTTTGCTCGGTATTCTCTTTTCGTCTTTTGCTCAAGGCTCTCATTTGACGCTCCATGTCCCCGAAATTTCGGGAAACGACATCGTGGTTGCCACCTATACATTTCATTTGCCTGATTTCCCGATTATTTTTAACCAGGAAGGCTCATCGTTTACCGTCATTAGCGATGGCCGGGCTATTACCTTAACCACCGATAATCCCATTAAGGTCAAGCAGTTTGGCGTAGAGGCTAATCTCATTTGGCTTCATGCCGAAAAGATAGGCAATCCAACAGTTCAAATCATGCTTGCCGGCCTTCGGCCTTCTGTTACCTATTATCCCGTATCGGCCGACCCTGTAATCAGCACGTTCACCGCTGATACTAACGGTCAAACCCAGTTTTCCCTGGACCTTAATCAACCGAGGGAGGTCATGTGGGGAGCTAGATCGGGCGGAACCATTGTCATTAATTCAGATGGCTCGGTGAGTCCAAGCGGCGCCCCTATTCAAAAGGCAGGCAATATTTATACTCTCTTGGCCGATATTTCCGAGCCCGTTGAAATCCAAAGAGACTTCATTGTGTTTGATGGCAACGGCCACACGATTTCGAGACCTCTGAGCGTCCCCTTTGGTTTTGATATAGGAATCAACAGTATCTTTCCCCTATTTGTGACCATAAAAAATACGCGTATCGTGGGGTGGAAAAACGGGGTTGTTTTAATTGGCGAGGGCGGTCAATTTATCAACAATGTCGTGGATAGAAGCACGGTAGCCTATTTATCAGGTGGATTTAATCAGCTAATTCAAGGCAACACCATCCAGGCCTTCACGCAGCACGGCGTGTTGATGGAATTTCAAGGAGTGTTTGTGACCATAACAAATAATGTTATCAGCACCTCGAGAACATTAACCGCCAATGGAATCACTGTTGTCACGAACCTCAATAATCTTGTCATTCAAAACAATGTGATTGCGGGGCCGGGTGTTTCTACGGCATTCAATTCGTCCAATGCGGGAATCTCTCTGGGTCGTCCAACCGATATTTTAATGAACGTTTTTCGGGAGAACTTGATTGCCAACAATCAAATTCGAGGGTATCTCTTTAATATTCTTTTGAGCGCGCCCGGTGGTTTCATTGATTCGGTTACTCCGTCAGCTACCATAACGGATAACACTATCGAAGCCGGCTGCGACGGCAACCCTCTTGAGGTTCCTGGCTTTGGGTCAAACATTTGTGTTTTTGCTGGCGTCCTCTCCGGCGTTTCTAACGCAGCCACAAAAAACAATGTCATTGCAGGGCCTTTTCTTGGTCATGGAATCTTTCTCACGGGGGCCGGATTTGTTAGCGGAAACGTCATTTCAAACAACACGATCATCCAGACCGAAGGTACCGGCGTTACGCTTCAGGCACATAGCAACACAGTGGAAAGCAATATGGTAGATGGTGGCGCGGCGAGTTTTGGCATATCGGTAAACGCCAACAACATTACAATCGCCAGCAACACCGTTAGAAACATTGTGCCTTCGGCCGGCGGCGCCGCTTTTCTTATTGGTGGTACAGGGGCTACTGTTTTTCGCAATACATTCGCCAGCTCTCGCAACGGAATAAGGTTGGGAGGCAGCGGAACAACGGGTAACACGTTTTTTAACAATAACATCACAGGCAACACTAATGCCGTTTTCGCGGAGTCTCCTGGCCCCAATACATGGAACTTACCCCTGCCTACAGGGGGCAACCACTGGAGCGATTTCACAAGCCCTGACAGCAATGGCGATGGAGTGGTGGATCAGGGCCGGGTGATTGCCGCCAACAATGTGGACAACATCCCTTTTGTCGCTTCTGATGGCTGGACCGACCGGATTGGGCCTGGCCAAATAAACAATTTGGGAGTCATAGCGGTCGGCACGGGCAGTATCACCTTGAGCTGGACGGCTACCGGGGATAACGGAAACGTTGGAACCGCGACAAGATATCAGATAGGATTTGCCACCTTTTCTTTAAGCCAGGCCAATTTTAGTCAAGCCGCCTTGGCTGTCAACCCCCCTGTTCCAGCGGTTTCTGGAACCGTTCAAAGTTTTATTTTGACCGGACTCGCTCCAAACACCACCTATTTCGCTGCCATTAAAGTTTTTGACGAGGTTTCAAATTTTTCCCTCTCCAATGCCACCAGCGCTAAAACCGTGGAAGTGGATATCACGCCGCCCAATATGCCGGGGAATTTTGACGCGCGCCTCTTTCGCTCAACAACGCCAGCTTTTGCCAATGCCCTCTTGAGCTGGACAGCGCCTGGAGATGACGGCGATAGCGGAAATATCGCCGGCGGCACGCTGGATCTTCGCTACTCATCCGCCACATCAAATTTTAATGCCATGGAGTTTCAAATTCTTAGGACCACTGACATGGCGGCGGGATCAACGCAAGGTCTGCTGGTGAGCGGCCTAGGGAGGGGAACCAATTACTTCTTTGGCTTAAAAATAGCGGATGAGGCGGGAAATTTCAGCGCGGTAGCCAGCACGAGCATCAGAACGTTTGAGGCGCAACCAGCTGGGGATTTAGCTGTTACCACAACGACGTTGCTTATTGAGACAACGTATCAGGCAGGCACTCTCTTGATTAGCACTGTTTCTATTGCCGGAGAACCGGCTCAGATCGCCCTTCGTTCTGCGGGTTTAGCGTTCATTGGAAGCGTATTTGACTTGGAGCCCGTTGGCGCTGTTTTTGATCCGCCCGCCTTTCTAACCATGCATTGGTTAGACAATGACAATAATGGCTTTGAAGACACGTCGGGCATCGCCGAATCCTCGATAACTCTTAGGAAATTCGATCCTTCTGGTTGGGTTGTTGTTACTCCGGTTATTGAATTTAACACCTCCGCCAACTTCATAACTGTTCAAATAAATTCCCTGTCGCTTTATATTTTAGCGATACCCGTGCCTGACGCCAATGCGCCAGTCGTAGCCCTGCTAAATCCCAACCCAGCCAGCAAAGGGCTATCCCAGCTATTTAACGGAACCATCTCTATTATTGGTACCGCTGAAGACCTCAATTTTGCCAGTTATGTCCTTAAGTTGGCGGCAGGCTCCACATTTTCTGGAAGCTTCACGGTGATCGGCGGCGGAACTTTGGCGGTTTCCAGTGGGACATTGGGCGTTCTTGATACCTCTTTTCTTGCTCCGGGGTTCTATACACTACGCCTTGAGGCTATTGACCGCTTCGGAAACTCCTCTTTTGTTGACGCCACATTTTTTGTTGGCCAACCTAATGTGGATTTGGTAGTTGGGGATAAACCCGGTCTTAACCATCCCCAAGGGGTGATCGCGGATAGTTTCAATCAAGTCTTCTGGGTCGCCGACACCAACAACGATCTCTTAAGGAAGTTCGATACCCAGGGAACCCTGTTGGCCAGTTTCAGCGGCATGGGAAACGGCGCGGCCAAGCCTTCGCAACCAGATACTTTTAACAAGCTCCAGGGCCTGGGCCTTGATTCCTCGGGCAACGTTTATGTGGCGGATACCAATAATAGCCGAATCGTTAAGGTGTCTCCTTTGGGCTTCGCTATTCAAAGCTTCGGGCGCGTCAATCCTCAAGGTAAGTTTATTGCGGGTTCCCAGCCCGGCGCTTTTAATCATCCCTCTGATGTTAAGGTGGACGTTTCGGGAAAGATTTACATGGCGGATACAAATAACGGCAGAGTCCAAGTCCTGGGCAGCGATGGCGGCGTCTTAAAGATCATCACTCTTCCTTTACCTCCCGGAACAACAGAGGCTCAACCCGCCGGCGTCGCGGTTGATCCTTCGGGCAATATCTATGTTAGCGATCAATCCAATAGCAGGATTCTTAAGTTCGACAGCCAGGGGAATCTTCTTTTGACCTTGGCCAGCTCTGGCTCTCTGCCCGGCCAGCTGGATAAACCCCAGGGTATTTTCTTAAGCGAAACAGGCTATCTCTACGTGGCTGACAGAAACAATGACCGCATCCAAAAATTTGATCCCTTCGGCAATCTGGCGGCTGTTATTGGGGGGAGTGGCAAAGACTTTGGGCAGTTCAACAAGGTAACGGCCCTGGCCGTGGATAGTAGCGGCAATCTCTACGCCGCTGACGCCAACAACGGAAGAATTCAAAGATTTGTGTTGGCTTCTGTGCCAACCACCGTTGTTTCCGTTCCCAAGCCAAAAAGGAAAGTTGAGCATCCCATGACGCAGAAAGGCGGCCGCGTGGAGCACCCCCAGGGACCCAAGCTGGATATCCCCGAAGCCGCCCTTCCCGCTTCTGTGGTTTCTGTCAGTATCCAGATTGAGGAAAGTCTTGCCTCTTCCGATACTGAAAGAGAGCTCAAAAAGAAAATCAAAAACTTAAAGCCCGTTGCTCTGCCCATGGATTTGGGGCCGGAGGGAACCCAGTTTAGCCAGCCAGTGGTTGTCTCCGTTCCCTATGACCCAGCCAATCTGGGCGGTGTTAACGAGGATGATCTTAGGCTTTACTACTGGAACCCTGGCTTAAAAGACTGGCAGATTGTCGAGACCTCAAAAGTGGACAAAACCAAGAGGCTCGTCACGGCCGAGCTCAGCCACTTCTCTTATTATCAGGTGATGGGATTCGATCCCCAGCCGCAAGATACCCTGCCGCCGTCTCCCGCGGCAGATAGCGCCTTTAGGTTGGGTGAAGTTTATGTGTTTCCCAACCCTGCGGTTGGGGGAGCAAAACCCACGTTCCATATTGAAACAGGAATTGCGGATAGCGCGCGCATCTTGATTTACACCATCTCCGGCGATCTTGTCCATGAGGCTACGCTTAACGGTCAGCCTCAATTGATTGACGATGGGCAAGGCAATCAATACGCCTACGAGTGGTCCTGGGACGGGCGCATTCCTTCGGGAACTTATCTCTATGTCGTTGAAACCAAGAAAGGCTCGGAAACCTTAAGAGCCAAAGGGAAGATTTATGTGGTCAGATAACAAAAGAATGGATACCCTCTTAACCGCAGTTGCCTTAGCGGTCCTGACGGCCTCAACCGCCTTTTCCCAAATAAAGACCGGGGCTGATTTTTTAAACATCCCCGTTGGAGCCAGGCCGGTGGGCATGGGCAACGCCTACACAGCCCTGGCCAACGATGTCACCTCCCTGCACTGGAACCCGGCCGGGCTGGCCTTAATGAACCATCGGGAACTGGGGGCCATGCACAGCCAATGGCTTTTAAATACGCAGTACAATTTCCTGGGATTTGGCGCTCCTTCTTCAATGGGAAGCATAGCCGGTTCGGTCGCTGTTTTATCTCAAGGGAACGAAGAAGGCAGAGGAGCCAACCGGGAAAAGACTGGAACTATAAAAGCCCAGGACCAGGTATTTAGCTTAGGGTTTGCCAAAAACCTGGGAGAATTAAAAGGAGGCATCAACACCAAGCTTATTTCCAGCCAGATCGCGGGGTTTAGGGCTCAAAGCTACGCCCTAGATATGGGCATGCTTTATCCTGTTTCCTCTTCTTTAGGTTTTGGCGCTGCTTTGCAAAATTTAGGGCCAGGCATGAGATTTATCAGCCAAAGGGACCCTCTTCCCTTAACACTGGCCGCAGGGGTGAGCTATCGATTCCTGCATGGGTTAGCCGTGGCATTGGATGTTAAAGAAAACCTGGTTTCCAAAAAGAACCAGATCAATCTGGGCACGGAATACAGCGTTCTGCCTATCCTAACCTTAAGGGGAGGGTATCTCGCCAGCCTAGCCGGCCAGCGGCAGGTTGGCGGCTTGGGTAAAAATCTCAATGGGCTTTCTGCGGGGTTGGGGTTTAACTTCTTGGGCAACAGGATGGATTACGCATTTACTCCCTTTGGGTTACTGGGGGATACACATAGAATTTCGCTTAATGTCAGGTTTTAGAATCGGAAGAATATTAAAGAAAAAGAAGGAGCCAGATAGGTAAGTTTTGATCTCTTCGCTCCACCGCCGAAACCAAATCAATAACACCCAGAGCCTGCCCCGCCCGCCGGTCCTCCCGACCCCGTCACCTCGTAGTCATTTTAATGACGTAGAGGGGGCGGGGTCGGGAGGCAAAGCGAAGCGGTCCCTGCGAAGCAGGGATTGAGGCGGGCGGGGCAGGCTGGAGGGGGAAAGAAGCGCTGGTTTCGGCGGCGGGCCGGCGGTCTGATTATCTCTGCTTGGTTCTTTGCGGAACCAAAACAGGAACCAAGTGTTTTGAATGGTAAATTTGACTTATCAAAATTAGTATTGCTATAGTCCCTTGGTCATGGCTGATAAAAAAGAAACCAAGTGGTGCGCCATCTACACCAGAAAGTCTACCGATGAAAACCTTGATTCCGGGTTTACGTCTCTGGATGCCCAAAAGGAATACTGCGAGGCTTTTGTTAAAAGCAGGGAAGGGGAGGGGTGGCGGGTGTTTCCGGTGGAATATAACGACCCTGGGTTTACCGGAGGCAATATGGACCGTCCCGCGCTTAAGCGCCTGCTCATGGATGCCAAGCAGGGCAAGTTTCATGTGGTTGTTTGCTACAAATACGACCGGTTAAGCCGCAATACCAAAGACTTCCTTCATATCTTGGACATTTTTGACAAGCATGGAGCGGCCTTTGTTTCCGTAACCCAGCCCATTGACACCACCTCGTCTGTCGGCCGCTTGATGCGTTCAATTTTAATGGACTTTGCCCAATTTGAAAGGGAATTAATCAGCGAGCGGACCAAAGATAAAAGGGCGGCCATGGCCAAAAAAGGGAAATGGCCGGGCGGCTACCCTGTTCTGGGGTATGACTATAACCCGGAAACAAAATCCCTGGATGTCAACTCCAAGGAAGCCAAGATGGTTGGGGAGATGTTTGAAACGTACCTTGAAACTAAATCGCTTTCCGCTGCCGCCAAAATTCTTAACGCGAAAGGTTGTCGCTTAAAGGAGTGGGTTGCCAAAAGCGGCAACAGAAAGGGCGGCCGTAGGTTTATTAAAACGAATTTATCCTATCTGCTCAAAAACCCCATCTACATCGGAACGATCCGGCACGGGGATCAGCTTTACGATGGGGAACATAAGGCCATTTTGGATAAGGATATTTTTGATCGTGTTCAGCGGCAGTTGGTCAAAAACGGGGAAAAGAATAAATCGCCCAATCAGGACAAGCATCATTTTTTATTAAGGGGCTTGGTTCGCTGCGCCTGTTGCGGGTCCCAGATGACGCCCAATTTCGCTTATTCCAAGGGCAAGAAGTATTTTTATTACAAATGCGTTTCCGTCAATAAAATGAATAAGGACGCCTGCAAAATCGGCAGCGCTCCGGCCAGAGAGCTTGAAAAATTGGTTATTGAGCGGCTTGGGTTTTTGGGCAGAAGCGAGTTGGTGGTCAAGCAAATCGTGGAACGCGCCCAAAGAAATTCGGTAGACAAGCTCGGCCCTAAAAAACAGGAAAAATCCTTACTGGCCGCCGAGCTGGGCAAGACGGAGGGGGAAGCCCGGAATTTAGTTTCGGTTTTAGCGGAGAAAGGCGCGGGCTCGAAGAAGTACCGTTTTATTATGGATAGGCTGGGAGAGTTAGAGGAGAAGGCCAAAGAGCTTAAAGCCAAAATTGAGAGCAACGATCAAGAAGTTCAAGAGTTAGAACAAAGCCGGATTAACGCCGATGTGATCCGGCACAACCTGTTGACCTTTAGCAGGGTCTTTAACCGGCTCTCGCCAATCAAGCAGAGGGAGTTAACGGCGCTGTTGGTTCAAGAAATTATTTATGCTCCGGCGGTGGAAGAAGGGACCCCTCACCCTGCCCTCTCCCTCAAGGGGAGAGGGGTAAGAAAAGAGGAGACAAAAAAAGAGGAATCAAAAATTAAACTTACCTTGCGGCCGCTTCCCGATCTGGGATGGGAAGTGGATGGGGATAATGTTCGTTTTGACGAGCGTACAAACTGGCTCCGGGGGTGGGATTCGAACCCACAGCCTACCGGTTACAAGTGCCCCTAGTTTTCACTAAGGCTTGGACTATCTCATCACCCCGCATGGGGGCGTCGGATGCTTCCCTCGCTTGTCTTTAGACAGGCAAAGTACGAGCTTTCGCTCTAGTCTCTGCACCTTCCCTGATCAGATCAGGGCTTGGCTCAGGATTACCATGGCCATCTGGGCCCAAGGCTTCCCTGAATTCATCCGATTTTTCAACCGCGATTACTCGCGGAAGCTGCAATTTATGTAACCCAGTATGAATTTCTGCATGACGGGCCACGCTTGTTTGTCACAGCCGGCCGCTCCACCATTGAGCTACCCCGGAATTCGAATATCATACTGGGCATGATTTTACCGCATTCGTTGGTGGCAGGCTTGGCAGGCGCAGCGGGGCGATGCTGTAGGGTTCTTTAAAATAATCTAGACTTAGGGCGATGAAACGCTGGGTAGGCGCGCTGTTATTGGTTTGCCCGGCCGGCTTATCGGCCCAAACCAAATTAGTTCCCATTGTCAACGCGCAGTTTTTAGGCGGCCAGAGTTTCTTTCGCTCCAAAAATACCGCGGTCACCGGCAATGCCGCGTTTCAGGCGACGCCCAGCGTGGTCTTTTCGGAAAAAAGTAAGTTGATCCCAACGTTGTCGTCGAGCTACCGGGGAATCCTGACCGTGGAGGAGTTAGCGGGCGGCGGGTTTTTGATTCAGGAAATATGGGACAGCTTTTTGACGGTCAAGTGGGCCCGGCAATTAGGCGAGAGCGCCTGGAGCATTAAACCAAAGGCTTCCGGCCGGCTTTCCTTTAATAACGAATCCAAGGGCGAGAATTTTGGCTCCGGTCTTTTTGATTACGAGAAGGCTTCCGGGGGCTTTGAAGTCGAGCGCAAGGGAGAGAAACTGACCTCCCAGATTTTTGAAGCCGCCTACTATGACGTGCGGTTTCCCAATTACAAAGCGCTCACCTCAAAGCAATTCGGGTCAGAAATTAAGTCCGGCACCAAGGTTTTGGATTTCAACGCCCTAGACGGCGCCTATTCTTTTGAATGGGCCATGTCCCAAAAAACCTTGAGCTCCCTAATGTTGCTCGGCTCTTTCAGAAACTATCCGGACCAATTCATCGTCAACAAAACCGGGGTTTTTGAAACAACCAAAAGAAAGGATACTTACCTCGCGGGCACGGCTTCACTACGGGGCGTTGTGGGGGAGAATCTGTTCGACTGGCGCGTCAGGACCATCGGCGGTTTGGCGGTGTCTCACGCGCGCTTGGGTTCCAATCAAAATTCTTTTGACGCCACGCGCACGGTTTTCATTGACGGCTACTACGATTACCGTGAAACCTCGGTTTCGCCGTCGCTTAGCTTTTTACTAAACGAAAATCAGCGCTTGGGATTCAGTTGGACGCCCGCCAGAAGAAAATATCCGACACGGTACGCTCAAGATGAAACCGGCAACCATTACAACGGCGTGAGCGGTCGAATCGCGGAAATCATTAATTTAAGAACGCAAACCTATGCCGCCTCTTATGTTTGGCAGTTTAAAGAGACTCCTTGGGGAAAATTGTCTTTGATCGCCCAGGGAGCGGTGCGCAACGCTCGTTCCAATATGCGTTACGAGGTGGCCTACCGCTACAATTACAATTCGGCGAATTATTTTACGGGACTTTCCTGGGAATTTTCGAGATAGTCCCACGCGCGGGGGTAGTCGTAATTGAAAATTCTTGTTACCGATGACGATCCGTCAAGCCGCCGGTTTGTGGTCGAGGCTTTAAAAATGACGGGCGCCGAGGTGTTTGAAGCCGAAACGGGCCAGCAGGCCGTGGCCGCGGCCAAGGAAAAAAAGCCGGACTTAATTTTAATCGACCACGTCATGCCCGAGATGAACGGTTTTGACGCCATTAAAATTATCCGGCACGAGCCCGGTTTGGAAGCCGTTCCTTTTGTGATGATTACCGGAAACTATGAAGTCCAAACCCTGCAGGAACAAGAAAAATTTTCCAACTGCGCTTTTTTGCCCAAGCCCTATACGGTTGACCAGTTGATGTCCACCATTGAGGTCGCCCTTGACCGCCCGTTTCCTTAAAATAGGACATGCGCCTCTCAAATAAAAAACTTTTCTTTTTCGGGATTTTTTTGGGATTTCTCTCGGGATGCGCGGGGCAACGCCGCGCCCCCGGGATCAAGGTCATCGAAAAAGTTGCCCAAGACAAAAGGCCGTTAAGCGTTGTGTGGGTGATGTCGCCGCTGCGCTCGGCGCAAAGCTGTTTGAACGTTTTGGAGGAGGCCGCGCGCCAAGGTTCCCGATTGAAACTAACGGTTTCTCTGCCAGTTGAAATTTTGGAATCCTTGGATGAAGAAGGCCGCGAACGCCTGACCAGGCTGATGACCAAGGGTGTTTTAGAGCCGGCGCTGCAGCCTGGCGGATCATTGCCGGTTCCTTTATTGATGGATTTTCGAAGCGGACTCGCGAGTTTTTTCGACGCGCCCAAGGAAGAGATTAGAACGAGCCCTCGGCAATTCATGCGTCCCGTGGAGGTAGCCAGACTGGTGATTAACGCCGAAGAATCATGGATGCGGCAGTTTCCCGAGGATCCTCTGCCGGGGTTGGTTTTTCCGGCCGGGGCCTGGACCGACGGATCTCTCGGCGCGGCGGCGCAGTCAAGCCCCTGGATTTTAACCGCTTCCACCGGCGCGTTCTCCTCGGCCGAGCGGTTTAAAGACAAGATTTGGTACAAGGCTGCGAAATTTAATCCTTCCTCGGACGCGATGAATCTGGGCGGTATCTTGGTTATCGATGAAATCTATGGCGTTTCTCCGGAGCAAGCCAATACCGCCGTTGCCGGTTTAGCCGCCCGGCAAGGCGACGCTCCCTGGCAGATGGTGGGTTTGGCGTACTGGAGCTATTTTGGGAAAACTCCAACGGGCAGTGATCATGATGGGATGAGAGGCCCTGGGGCTGCGTCATGGGCCCGAGCAGACAGCTACAAGGCCTTATGGGGATCCCCGGCCCAGGCCCGTTATTGGTTTATCATGGCCGAGCTGTTGGAGGCCATTGTCAGCTACCAAAATTCAGGAAGAGCCAGCGTCGCGGTTTTAGATGAGCTGTGGGCCGGATTCGGACGCTTGCTCGGTTATCCCATGGTCAGCTCTTTGCGCCAGGAGAACGCTTCGGATTCCGAAACGACGGCCAGGGAAAAAGACTTTTTGGCTTCGGTGACCGGCCTTCATGACAAAATGTTTTCCGTTTTAAGGAAAAGGCCACAAATAGACAGCTCTTTGTGGCAGCAGTCGCAAGGCGACGGCTCCGAGCGCGATCGCTTAGCGACGGCGGGCGCTTCCAACGTGTTGCTTTTTCTGGATCGTTTTGATCCAGCGGCCGCGCAACAGGATCAGGGGAAACAAGATCAACCCGAAGTCATGGATCTGAATGCCCTTGAAGTCGGATGGCCCGATGACCAGTTCATTTTTCGCATGCGTTTCAACAACGAGACGGCGCGGGCGTACGCGTTTGAGCTTTATATTGAGCTAAACAGAAGGGCTTATGCGGGCCGGGGCGAAAGTTTGGATGGGAGCCTGCGCGCCGCGCCGGCGGATTTTTGGGAATATTGCGTGCGCGGCGAAACCGACGGGCGGTTGGTTTTGTACCGGCATAGCCCCCAGGGCATCCTTAAAAAGGAAAAGGAGGCGGTGGATGTTGTGTCCGTTTCGGGCGATTACTTGGAAGCGAGGATTCCGCGTTCATGGATTTCGGGAAGAAACCCGGCGCAGTGGGGCTGGGCCCTATGCGTTTTCGACGCGGCCGGCTCCACGGTGGATTGCCTGAACAACGATTCGTCGGAAACGGCGAGCCTGGCGTTTTTTAGACAACAATGAGAAAAGTAGTTTTGGCGTTCGCAACCGGGCTTGTTCTGTTCGGGCCGCTTTCAGCCGCGCAAACCCCTCGCGACTTAGATGACATTCAGAGCACGTTTCGTTCGATTGCCGAGCGCGCCGGGCCTAGTTGCGTTAATATCTCGGCCTATCATGAAGAGGAGGTGGCGGCCACGCCCGATTTCTATTTCATGGATCCGGAGGAGTTTTTTTACGAATTTTTTCAGGGGCCGCCCCGCCGTCCCGGCGGTTCCTATAAGCGGCGTTACGCCGGAACCGGTTCCGGCGTCATTATTGATCCTCAAGGCTATGTTTTAACCAATGCGCACGTTGTCAGCGAGGCCCAGGAAATTCGTATTCGCATGACGGTCAAAGGATCGAAGAAGACCTATCCTGGCCGCGTCGTAGGCAAGGATGAGCGCCTGGACTTAGCGCTGATCAAGATCGAGGGGCGCGGACCGTTTCTAGCCGCGGCTCTGGCTAATTCCGACGAGATTCACGTCGGCGATTGGGCCATCGCCATCGGAAGCCCATTCGAACTCGAACAGACATTCACCGTCGGAGTCATCTCGGCTTTAAGACAGTCCTTGCCCATTGACAAACGGGTTTATCAAAACATGATTCAGACCGACGCCGCCATTAACCGGGGCAATTCCGGCGGGCCGCTGTTAAATATTAAGGGTGAAGTGGTCGGCATTAATACCGCTATTTTTTCGCCGTCGGGAGTTTTCGCGGGCGTGGGGTTTGCCATTCCTATTAACGCGGCCAAGGAGGTTTTGCCCAGCCTGCGCGCGGGTAAAGAACGCCAGTGGGGGTGGCTGGGCGTTTCAGCGGCGGAGATTGACGACGTTGTCAAGAAAACGTTCGCTTTGAGCGCCGATCGCGGGGCGCTGATCAACGATATTTTCCGTGGTTCTCCGGCGGAGAAGACCGGCCTTCGGCGTGGCGACGCGATTGTGGCCGTTGACGGACAATCCATAGCGACCCCCCAGGATTTGACGGAAAAAATTCGCCGGGCCGAGGTTGGACAGAAAATTAAAATAGATTATCTGCGCGGCAAGACGGCCGGCCAAGTCTTCGTTATTATCGGCGCGCGGCCCCGTTGGGCGGATATGGCCGGAGAACCCAAGGAGGAACCGGCCGCGCCTTCCCAGGAGGACTTGAGGCCGCGCTCCGAGCGCGAAGCCAGTGTTCTGTGGCACGGCATTGAGGTGATTGATCTGCGGCATCCCAAAGCCGCCGCGATGTTTCGCCGCTACAGGATCATGAGCGACGATGAGGGCGTTTTGATCGTTTCCCTGGCGCAGGGCGGCCCCCTGGCCGGCTATCTGCAGGAGGGGGACGTTATCGTGGGGATCAATCAGAAAACCGTTCGCGGGCTGGCTGATTTCAAGCGGGAAAGCCACGGCGCCCAACTGGAATCCGGCGTTGTTTTTGATATTTTGCGTCAAGGAAATAAGATGTTCGTCAGCGTCCAGGCGGACCCTACAGAATCAACAGAACAACGATCCCGATAATAATCACGGCGGCCACCGCCCCCACCCCGGACTGGGCTATTTTTTCCACTCCCGCCGCCGATTTCTTATCCTCGCCGGCTTTGACCAAAGACCGGCTTTTGTCTTGAGCGGCGTAGGCGTCTGCCAACGGGCCGTATTCCGATGTTTCATAGAAGACGTCGAACGACTGTTCGGCGTTGTTGCCGGAGAGATCCGAGGAAACGATCTTGAGGGTGTTTTTGCCGGTTTTCAGGTAAAGAGGTATGTTGAAATTTCCGTCCGGGCCGGCCCGGAATTCTTTTTCGTTAATGGAAACAAAAGCGTTTTTTTCCGTTTTTCCCGTAATCTCCATTGGATTGTTTTTGACCAGCCGGACGCCGGCATGAGGGTAAAAAATTTCAATGGAAGGAGGCTGGGAGTCGATCTCGATTTTTTTCCATTCACCGAACGAGCCCTCCAGGCCCAGCCGGTCGCGAAGAGCCAGCCGCAGGTAATAGACGCCGTCTTTAATCCCGGTTTCTTTAAGCGCGAATGTTTTATAAACGGGCAGAGAGCTTTCCCAGACGACTGATGCCGCGTCGGGCTGGCGCGCGATCTGGATTTTGTAGTAGGAAATTTTTAATTCAGCCTCGTCGGCGGCGTATCCGGAGCCGCGGGGGCCGGGGGCGCTGGTTTGTGGGAATTTTATTTCCCCTTTTGCCAGCATCGCGGCGTAAGGAGCCTCCCCTGTTTTCGTGGCGTCGGCATCCGCAGGGGCCGGACCGGAGCCGGACGGCGCGCTCGCAATGGCTTGTGGCATGGGCGGCAGGACCATGGGCGCCGACGGCGCCTGGCCGACCGGGACCTCGGTTCCAAATCCCTGGCGCACCAGAACAACAGCCCCTTTACCCTCGACGTCCGCGGCTCCTTTAAAAACCTCCACCACAGTAGCCAAGTCTTCACGGATGCGGGCGCGGTAAGCGGTTTCTTTTGTTTTCGGCGTCACCCGAGCCGTTTGAGTTAAAACGCGCACGCCGCGCGACTGCACGGAACCCCCAACCAATGAGACCCCGCGCCCAAAATCTTTGGCCAGCCGTTCCGGCCGGATAACGGCGAAGGAATTCGATTCCAAGACAAGGTCCTCTCCCACCGCGAAGCGGATCGCCGCTCGGGAAAGCTCCCCGGTTCTGACCCCGTCTTCTTGGTAGAGCTCTTGGGATTTTTTTAGAGAGGTCCAATCAACGGATTCCTTGCGGCGGCATTGCGTGTTGTTGACCGCCTCGATCACCTTAGCCGCGCGCAATTCCTCTTTGATCAGCAGAACCGGAATCTTGAGCGTTTGGCCGGCCAGGGTCACGGTTGGATCAGAACCGGGAAGATTGTTGTATTTGAGAATTTCGGGCCACCGGCGCGGATCTTTTAAGTAACGTTGCGAAATGCTCCAAATCGTGTCGCCCGCTTCAACGGTGATGTTTTGAAAATAGCGAGACTCCTGTTGACAAAAGGCCAAAGACGCGAAAAAGGCCAAAGACGCGAAAAAGGCCAAATGTTTTTTAGGCATCTTTTATTTTTTTAGGCAGGCTAAAGGCGAAGGCGCTGCCTCGGCCCAGTTCGCTGGTCACCCAGATTTTCCCATTGTGCGCCTCCACGATCGTTTTACAAATCATCAGGCCGAGGCCCGTGCCTCCTTTGGAACGCCCCTGAATTTGACCGTATTTTTTGAAAAGCTTATCCAAATCGTCCTTGGGGATGCCTTCGCCGGTGTCGGCGACGCAAACAACGATGTCTTGGCCCGCGTCCCGCAGGGTGACGGTGATCCGCCCTTGGGCCGAGGTGTATTTTAGAGCGTTGCCGATTAGATTGATCAAAACACGTTCTATTAAGGACCCGTCGCAGAGAACGCGCCATTTTTCGGCGGAAGAATCATCCGGCTCGAGATTTAATTCCAGACCAATAAACAGAGAGGCCGCCCGACCGGAGAGCATTTCCACGATCTCGGCCGCGGTTTGGCGAAGGTCCATCGCGGCCGGATTGATCTTGAACGCCCCGTGTTCAATGCGAAAAGAATCCAGGATGTTGTTGACCATGTTTAAGAGCCGTCCGGCGGCCTGGCTGATCTGGCGGATAGCCTTTTTTTGAGTTTCAGCCAGGTTTTGGCCGTTCATGCCCAGCACCTCGACGAATCCAGTGATGCTGTTTAGGGGGTTTTTTAGATCATGAGTGACCATTTGAACGAAGTCGTCCTTCATGCTTTGTATTTGACGCTCCAGCGTAACGTCTCTTAGGATGAGGAGCTGGCCGATGGCCAGGGCGCCGTCTTGTTTGCGCGCCTCCACGCCTTGGAGTTTAATTTCTACGATTTGCTTGGTGTTGGGCGTGGCCGAAGTGTCGATGTCGCATCTTTTAATTTTCCCCTCGTCGAGATCTTGAACGATTCGTAAGATTTCATCGCGGCGGCCGGGCTCCAAAACGTCTTTTAAGGGTTTGCCCAAGATGTCGCTTTCTTCTAGGTGGGACGCCAGGATTCGCCGCGCCGGGCCGTTGATTAAGAGGACCTCGCCTTCGGGGTTTTTAAAAAGAACGATGCCTTCCTGCATCGAAGCCACCGTCGCCTCCATTTTTGTTTTTTCAGCCAAAAGCCGGTCAAGCTGAATTTCGGCGTATTGTTTTAACTTGGAAGCCATTTGGGCAAAAGTCCTTTGCAAATGCCCGAGCTCGTCTTGGCGGTTTTGGTTTTGAAACGATATCTCAAAGTTTCCGCGAGCGATGCTTTCGGCCGCTCCGGTGAGCTCCAAAATGGGCCAAGAGGCTTTTTGGGCCGAGAAATAAGCCATAAGACTGGTGACGGCGATGACAAGCACCAGGATCATAATGGCTCGGCGTTTAAGTTTTTCTTGAGCCGCGTAAGCTTCCGAAGAGAGCTGTTCGACTAAAATCCAGTAAAACCGGTCCGCCAGGTCAACGGGAGACCAGGAGCCGACCAATTCCTTGGCGCTTGAGGGGTCCGTGAAATGGAGCGACCCGCTTGAAGCGGCGCTTTTAAGAGCGGTTGAAACCAGAGGATGGTTCTTCAGGACGGTCCCCCATTGGTAACGCGGCGCCGGAGTCAATACGGCGCCTTCCTGGTCAATAAGATAGGCGTACCCGGTTCCGCCGAAACGTTCCGTGTGAATCGCGTCAACCAGCCGCTCGGCATCTTCTCTTAAGAATAGGAATAAACCGGAACGCAGCGGCCTGTAAAACAGAAATTGAAGCCATCCTTCTTGTTGCGACGGCTCGGTCGGGGTCAAGCTGAAAGCGGCGCCGTTTTTTTCGGCTTCTTGCCAGAGGCGGCGCTCGGCCGGACCCTCTTTTAAACGCACTCCTTCCTTAAAGGCCTGGATGACGCGCTGCCCGGAACCTTTCTCGATGATGCTGACTTCCAAAATCAGCGGGTGGGTTTCCATATAGGTTTCGATAATGGCCCTTTTTTGACTGAAATCTAAATCTTTTCTGGTTAAAGAAGCCTCTAGGAATGAGGCGTTCTTTTGGGAATTTTCAAACGCACTTTCAACGCGCGCGGCCAGCCCGGCGGCCAGTTTCGTTTGAAGCTCGAGAGTGGCGGAGGCTATCTCGCTTTTATTGATTTTAAGCAGTTGCCAACCTAAAAACGCCAACGGCAAAGCGCTGACGCTTACCAATAAAAGAAGAAACTTGGCCCATATCCCGAGCTTCATAAAGACAAAAGAATTCTACTGTCCCTTAATCTTAAGCCCAGATAGAGCCCGGTTCAAGAAGAAAGAATGTTTTCGGGGAGATTACTTTAGGGCCGGTTTTTTATCCGAACCGTTAGGGCGAACGGGACTGAAGTCTGTGGGAAACGCGGACCGCGGCCGTGTGATTGGAACCGAGTCGGCCGGTTTGTTGGATTGCCATTGACGATAAATCAGGCTCATGTGGTTTTTAAGTTCGTTGCCGTTTTTCGGGAAACGCCCCTCTTTGAGGACGCCGAAAAAATGAGCGTACGCGAACGCCCCAAGCGGGGTCGGGTCCGCGCATCCCAACCTTAACTCAAGCTCTTCGGTCGAGATGTTGGCCAGATGATCGATGCGCCCGGCCTCTTGGTTTTTCCCTTGAGTTTTAAGATAGCCGGATAGCTTGGCGAAATAGGATTTAAACTGCGCCGTTTTCCAGGGGGTTAGCCGCGCAGTCGTCATCTGGTTTTGAGCGAATCGGCGGTTGAAATAACGTGTTTTAGTTGATTCCCAAAAATCTTCCCTCGCCGTCAAAACGCAGCGGTTTTTACCCGCAAATTCCCAAAATGACAAGGCTTCGGGGTTCTCAAAATCGGTTAGCTTGGGATTTTCTTCCAGAGCGTCGATAAACACAAGAAGCCTTCCTTCGCGCCACAGCCGTTCCATTTCTTCGACAGGACCGTGGCCGCCCGCCGGCAGAGCCGCCCACTCAACACAGCCGCGGCCCCGAGCCGCCAGAATCCTGGCTTCCAGGAATAAGGGCACCGCAGGGGAGATTTTTTTTTCTTTGAAGCGGACGCCGGCCGCTTGTTTGAACAACCGTTCCAGGGCGGCTGTTTTACCGGCGCCCATGGGACCGGTGAGGCAAAAGAAAGAAGAGGAAGATTTAAGAAAAGCGTCCGCGGCGTCGTCTAGGCATCGCACCGCTTGCGCCGGATGCCCGTCAGTTGAAACGGCCGCCGGAGGGTCAACCCAACATTGATCCAGAATATCGCGCGTTTCGTCCGGCCGGGGCCAGGGAGCCGGCGCGCCGGGCAGGGCTTCCGCCGCCAATAGGGAGGCGGCTCGGCTGTGGATTTTCAGGAACGCGTTAATTTTCGCTTCCGGATCAAGCGCCTCCTTAAATTTTACGGAAAGCAGTTGACCCATTAAGCGCTGAACGCGGCCCTTTCCTTTAAGTAACCGCTCGATTAGGGTGCGCACGCTTTCCGTATTGGAACAGTAGATGGCGAGAGTGGCGTCAACGCCGCAGAAGGCCAGCCGGATATTGAGAGACTCCCCTAGTTTATTGAGATGGAAGATGCGCTGTTTAATGCGCTCGGCCTTGCGGATGTCGCCGAAAACCCGGGCAAGATCCTCTTTGGTCAAAATTAAAGCGTGGCGCTGATTGTCCATAAACAAAAAAAGGAAGAGCCCTGCTCTCCCTCGTTGACCGTTATTATAGCAACAGATGCGGTTTCCGCCGCGATCTTAATGCGTAACCCGATCGTAACCCGGTTTTGAATTTAGGTTGACCGGGGTAGAAGCTAATGCCTATAAAGTTTGGGTTAGTTAATAGAGATACCGTTTAGCGCTGGAGGTGCAGTTGTGATGTGTTCGGATTTGTCCAAGACCAAGAAATTGGGACTCTTAATCAAACTAAGACGCCGCTCTTTATATCTTTATGTTCCTTTGTATCTGTTGACCAAGGCCATCCGTCATATCTGAAAGCGCCGCTTGATACAAGCCCTGCTGACTGTTAATCCGTTTCATCGGAGTCATATCTTCGCCGTTTAAACGGCATGATTTTGTTCCGGAAAGATGTCGCAATCATTCCTCGAGCCTTTCAAAGGCT
>JACQJO010000058.1 GCA_016205025.1 Elusimicrobiota bacterium | reverse complement strand
CAGACCCGAGAACCAGTCCCGTCGGTTCTCCCCGCGTGCTCGCGGGGCCCCTCGGAGCAGCGCCTCCGGCGCCCCAGGTGCCGCGAGCTCTGCGAACGGCCTCCACTACTGGGTTCAAGGGTGACTCCCCTGCGCTAAACCCATACATTTATAGTTGCCCGCTCTGCAGTTTGATCCATTTGACTGCGGTGCGGACGGTTTCGGCCGGATCGTTAGCCAGCGCCTCGATCGCTTCCCTGATCTTGGGGTCTTTGAGCTGGGCCAAAAGATGCACGGTTTCACGCCGGATGTCGCTGGAAGGGTCTTTCAAGGCGGCTAAAAGATAATGCAGAAACATTTCAATGTCCAAAGCGGCGAAAATTCGCAGGGCCTCCTTACGGCGCTGTGTGTTGGAATCCTGTTTGATAATTTTTTCAAGCTCCAGAATCAACCCCCCTCGTTCCAGATGTTCCACCAGCTCTTTTCTTTCCGAAGCCGAGATTTGTTCGAGCGTCTCGGCGGCTAGGGGAGCCACCTGGGTCTGCCCGATTCTAAACAAACCCAGGAGGCTTTGAGCTTTGACTTGGATATGCGGATCATGGGCCAGTTTTTTCAGCAAACTTTTGGGCCGCTCGTCGTCGGGCAATTTTTTCTGTCCGAGAATGAAGGCCAATTGGGAACGGATCGCGGTCGCGGGATCTTCGGCCAAGGGGATCAAGGCGGTCAGGATTTCGTTGTCTAGATGTTCGCCCAGTCCTTTCAAGGCTGCCAGGCGCACCATTTCCTGCGGGTCGTTTAGATAGGTCAGGAGTTCCTGCGGGGCCAAGAGGCCGTTGTGGGTTGCCCAATAAATCGCCGTTGCTCTGATATCGGGGTCGGGGTCGTTTAAAAAAGGAGAGAAGGCTTTGCGCGTAACTGCGGTGCCGATCAAGCCCAAAGTTGTCAAGATGCCCAAAATTTTGTTTTTGTTTTGGCCCGGCGCCGAGTGGGCCAAAAGATCCTGCTCGGCGCCCTCAAAGACTCTGGCGGCCAATGTGGCGACGGCCTGCCTGGCTTTGGGATCGCTGATATTGATAATGGAAATCAGGAGTTCTTTGGAGCCCTTGAGCTCTTTGTGATTGAGCTGTTTTAAGATTTCGATCGCGGCTTCGCGCACGATTTCATCGGGATCGCGCACCGCGCGCGCAATGAGTTCCAAGAGTTTGGGCTGGGAAGAAAATTGAAGCAGACTGGCCAGGGCTTTGGCGCGGACCTTGGGGTCGGGATCGCTGACGAATGTTTCACTGAAGGCGGCGCCGGCCGCTTGGGATTTGAGCACCGCTAAAGCCGCCAGGGCTTGAAGGCGGTCGGTTGTTTTGCGGCTGGAGCGTAGAACATTGACGTAATGTTCGCTGGTGCGCGCCGGGTTGCCGCTGGTGGTCAGGTATACCGTCATGTCTAGGGCCAGCGATTCAAACAGCCGGTGCCGCACATCGAACGGCAGGGTTTGCAGCATATACCGGCACAGGCCTCCGAGTTCCGCGTTATGCAGGGCCGCGAATGATTCTTGGAACATGCTTTTATCTTCAAGAAAAGCGAGCCCCAGCAGGGCAGCCGCCCGACTGGGAGGTTCGTCTTGATGGCCGTTTAACCAATCTTTCAGGCGCGTTTTAAACGAAGAACGTTCCGTTTCGGGCCGCAATCCCCCTAAAATTCCGATGGCCAATACGGCGCGGCGTTGAACAAACGGGTCCGGATCGCTTAGTCGTTTCGTTAAGACTTCCGCCGCCATGGGAGCCTGCGATTTGGCCAGGGCGTTGACCACCGCGGCGCGCACGCGCTCGTTGGGATCCTCCAAATAATCTTTGAGCATTTCAGCCGTTTCCCGCGATCTGAAATTGCCCAGGCCCCCGGCGGCCGCGGCGCGCACCGCGGGCTCTTTGTCTTGCAGAAATTTCACCAGCGTTTGGTATCCCCGCTCATCCGCCATCAAGCCCAACGTCCAGGCGATGCCGGTTCTAATTTTTGGATGATTGACCGGAATTTTGGACAGAGCCGAGAAAATATCGTCAGGGGCGATTTTAGAAAGCGCGTCCGCGATGTCGTCGCGGTAGGAATCGTCCGCTTTTTCAAAAGCTTGGGCGAGGGGATTAATCAACTGCGGCCAGCCGAAGCTCCCCAGGCTTTGCACCGCGGACCTGCGAACCCCGGCGTCCGGATCTTCCAGGGCCGCGGTCAGCGCTTGGGCCGCTTGTTTGGATTCCTGATTTTGCGGTCCGCCTCCGCTTCGGCGGCCCAGGGCGTGAGCCGCGCGGGCGCGCACCGCCGGCGCGGCGTCTTTTAAGGCCAGGAGCAAGGAATCCAGGGATTTTTTCCCCGGAACAAATCCGATCGCGATTGCCGCGGCTTCGCGCACCGAAGGTTCGCGGTTTTGGACATAAGGCAGGATTTCTTGCGCTATGGAGCTTAATGTGGCGGTGGAAAATAGCGAGAGGGACTGCAGAATCGTGGCCCGGTTTCTTTCGTCGTTTTTTAGGGTGGCCAGAATCACCGGCACCGCTTTTTCCTCGCCCAGGGCGATCAGCGTTTCAACCGCCAGGAAGCGCACATCGGAATCCGGGTCCGAAGTTCCCACCTCGATCAACGCCTCGAACGATCTGGGGTTGTTGATCTTTTTGAAAATTTTAAGCAGGCCCAAGCGAAGATGACTTTTTTTCTTGTCCAGGAGCGAGCGCGTTAAAACCTCGATCACTCCGGTTTGCGCGATTTTAAGCAGGATCTCAAGCGCCGTTTTTTCTTTGCCCGAAGCGCCGAGATCATCAATTAACGATTGAACGTAGCCGATGCGTTCCAGTCCCGTGGCGGCCAGCGTGGCCGCCTTGGCGTCACCGCGGTCTAAGATTTCCAAAAATAGGGCCGCCGCGGGTTCGCCCATTTGATAAAGCGCTTCGGTGGCGTGGTGGCGCGTTTGATCCTCCGCTTCCAAGATCGCTTGTCCCAAGGCCCGCAAGGCGGCGTTGTCCGCGATGCGGCCCAGGGATTGGGCCGCCGCGGCCCTGACCCCATTGACCGGGTCATAAAGAAGCCGCTCGCGCAGAGCCGCGGCCGCATCGGCCGCTTTTAATTGGCCCAAAGCGGCGGCCGCCGTTTCGCGCACGCGGCTATTGTGATCTTCGAGGGCCGTGATCACCAGCGCGATCGTTTCGGGGCGGGCCAGGGCGCCTAAAATTTTGATGATCCACAGGCGTTGGTTGGCGTCGGTTGATTTTTGGAATGCTTCGGTTAAATGACCCAAACCCGCTTCGCCGAATCGAACCAGGGCGTCGCTTAAGATTTGACCTAATCCCGGGTCATCGGTGGTTAATCCGGCGATGAGATAATCGAGCGCTTTGGGATCGCGCATCTGGGTTAAAGCCTTGGTGGCGATGCTTTTGATTTCCATTTCTTCGGCCGGATTGGTGATGGCTTCGATCAGGGGTCCGACAGCCGCAGGGTGCGCCAGGCGCCCTAAAATTTCGGCCGCCCGGGCGCGGGCAACCCACTCTTTTTCTTGTTTTAACCGTTCCATGCAGTGGTCCAGGTAGCCCAAGGATTCGGCTAGTTTGACCAGGCCGGGATCGGCGGGGGAGGGCTCTGATTTTATTCTTTCCTCAAGAATCCGGTAGATCAAGCTTTCGCCGAATTCTTTTTTGGCCTCGACCATCAAAACGACTTGATGCCCGGGCGCGGCCCGCAGGATTTGTTCGATTTTATCTTGGCAGGCTTTTTGTTTTTTTTCGGAATCAGGTCGTTGTAATCCGGGCCAATACCGCAGTAACGCGACCACCGCGATTCCCAAAAAAATCGCGGCCAAGACCAATAGAGTCAGCCACCACAAAAGGGTTTCCATGAACGTTCAAAGGGTACCAGAGATTTTAGGACAGAACAAGCCGAAAAGGGGACAGACACCAATTTTCAAAATTGGTGTCTGTCCCTAAAGACGCAGACGAAATAATGACCTAGTTTCCGAAAAGACCGATCAGGGCTTGTTTGTTGTTTTGCGCCCGGCGCGCGTTTTTTGAGGGTGCGGATCCCTGGCGCATGATGCTAATAAAGGATGTTTGACCATTGGCAACGCCTAAAGGCGTTCTTGCGATATTGACCAGCGCCGCGCCCGGCAGGGTCAACCTTGCCATTTCAACGGCTTTGGCCGCGTTAGCCAACCCTTTCCCCTGTTGTTCGGGAGGCAGGCTGATATTGGTGGCTGAAAGTTCGATGATGGATTTAACCTGGACATTGGTTAAGTTAAGATTTTTGCTCACCACCAGGGCCGCCACTCCTGCCACGTGCGGACTAGCCATTGAGGTTCCGGAGAGATCCCTGTAATCTCCCGGCGGAAACGTTGACGGTATGGATTCTCCCGGCGCGATCACGTCAACCTCCGGTCCTTGACTGGAGAAGTAGGCCATTTTATTTTCGCTGTTGCTGGCCGATACCCCGATCACTTCCGGATAAGCCCCTGGGAAGCTGACCGCTCCACCGGAGTCATTGCCCGCCGCCGCCACGATCACGGTTCCGGCTTTATGCAATTCTTGAACCGCGATGTGCAGGGCCTCATTGTCGCTGCGCGATCCCAGGCTCATGTTGGCCACATGGGCTTCGATGGAAGCGCAGTATTCGATGCCCGCAATTACCGCCGCCAGCGTGGTGTAGGGCGCTGATCCGAATACTTTGGCTTGGTATAGGAAACTATGAGGCGCCACGCCCACCAAACCCGTCGCGTTATTAATGGCCGCCACGATGCCGTTGACGTGGGTCCCGTGACCCTGCTCGTCTTGGATGTTGTCGTCCGGAGTTGTTGAGCCGTCAACCGAGAAGTTGGCGCCGCCGACCACGTTTCCTTTGAGGTCTTGATGCTGTAGGTCTGCGCCTGAATCAATAATGCAGACTTTGACTCCGCGCCCTTGCGCTTGTTTCCAAGCCTCCGGGGAATTGATTCTGGCGACACCCCAGGGGACTTCTTGCCCTTTAGGTTCAGTGAATCCCGCGATGGATTCAATGCCCGGCACAAGCCCGATGAGGCTGTTGTCCGACACCGATTCAACGGTCGGTTCATCTTCCAGATTCAGCGACATCCCGTTTGGGAACTGTCCCACGATGGCGTTGATGAACGCAAGACGCTGCAGGGGTTGACCTCCAGCTTTTCGGATCAACTCCTCTTTTTCTTCCCAATTTAGTTGAGCGTTGGTGAAGATAACGATTTTTTGGTTCGCGGCCTGGCTTAAGGCGAGTATTTCTGACGTGTTGCTTTTCGCATGAAGGTAGGCGAAGTTGAAGATTACTGCCAGGAGATATACGACGATTCCTTTTCGCATACTCCTTTTTCCCCCCCATTCTCCCCCGTTAAGGCAGGGAGAATTATCGGCCCGTTTTGCGAATCGGGCCAAACATTGCGGCCATTAAAGCATAAAAATAGGACTTTCTACCTATTTTCAATTAGGACTTTGGTTGGCTCTGTTGAAATAGGAGGTCATGGCTTTTGGGGGTCCGCGCCTGCGGACACGCGGCCGTAGCGCCGGCCGCTCAAGTTCCTCGGCGGTGCATGCACAAGTCCGCCTCGGAATGGTCCGCAGGCGCGGACCCCCCAAAGCCGTGCTTTATTAATTTTAACAGAGCCGTTAGGGAAGTTGTTTTGAGATGTAGTCAGGTTTATAGGGGCCGTTTTTTCGGAAAAGCTTGCGAAAGAAAGACGACATGCAGAGATTGTTGGTCATAGTGAGGCGATAGTCGGGATATCCTCCCGGGAATGTTCCGAACCAAAGGCTCATGTAGTTGGCGAAATATTCTAGTTTTAGGATTTCTTCTTTTTCAATGCTGATCAGCCGGCTGGATGGCTTGACGTTTTGCCAGCAGTGGTTTACGTCTGCTCTTTGTTCGTTGGTAAGCCCTCCCAGGTAAATCGCATGGCCCAGTTCATGCGCCAAAACGTGGTATTCCGGGTTCTCCTTGATTTTAAGCTGTTTTAATTTTTCTTGCGGCAGTTCGAGAATAGTTTCAATGCCCACCGCCAGGAAAAGATGCCGCTCGTCAATGGTGCGCACCAGTCCGCGTTTTTTGTGAAAAACCTCTCCGTCCAGCGTGATGCGGTCCCTCTGCGGTCTCAAATCAACGGCAATGGTTTCTTCTTTGGTTTTGTAGTTAAATTTCAAGTCCGAAATCTCTCTTTCCGGAGGGATCAAAAACGTCGGCATGGCTCTTAAGGCCAAGCGAAGGAGAGTCTGATTATCAAGGTCTTTGAGAAGAATCATGTAAAGGTTGGCCAGCCTGCCCCGCGCGGCGGTGTAGCCTTCCTGCTGGTTATCCATGAACATGATAAATGGGAATAGACCCTTGGTGACGAGGTCTTCGTTGGTAAATTGAGGCTGTTGGGCATTCGTTTGATGGGATTGAAAAACCAACGGCGTCAGCGCTGTGGCGTGGACCGATTGGCCCCAAACCGCCTGAAGATTGCCCGCCGTCATGGCCGCTGCAACAGTGATCCAAAATACCGGTCTCATCATTTGGAGTCTAGAGCCGCGGGGCGTTATTGCGCCTGGGTCTTTAGAGGAAGTTGAAAACGGGACTTTAGTTTTAGGGACTTTGTACCCAGTTGGATGTAGGACTTTAAGACCCTATATTTTAGTCCTTGGACCCATGTTGATGAAAGCCTTGGGCGGCAAGATATAACCGGGCAGATAATATGAGACGATTCCAATGGTTAGGAGCGCTGACAACAATTTTTCTTTTCTTGCCGCCCAGTCTTGTTTTCTCCGAACTACCGGCGGTTAGTCCGCCTTCTGCCGCCGGCGATTCCCGGCCCATATCTGCAGAGGCTCAAAATTTAATTTCACAGATTTCTTCCAGGATGAATGTTCTATCTGCAGGTGATAAATTAGCGACCGGCCAAGAGCTGCAGTTTTATACGCCGGCGCGCCGGGCGGCAGAGGCGCTTTACACGGTTATTTTCAAGGACGTTAATATCGAGATTTTACAACGCATGGTAGTTTTTGATTTGAGAACCTATCTTTTTCCTCCCCATATTGAGTTGACGGATCACCCCCTTCTCACGAATTTCAGAGATACGCGAGCCTGCGATGGGGTGCCTTTTTCCAAAAAAAGGGGATCAACTTATTTGCGTGTTTGGCGAGTTGATGGCGAAGGCAACCGTAGGACCGATAGCAATGCCGTCAGCGAAAACGATCGCTATAAGATGGATTTTTTGATCGTTTTGGGCATGGAGGGATTGGTAGGTTTTCCTCAAGATACGCCCGGTTTAAAGAAAGCGAGCCAAGATAACCCCCGCTACTATCTCCCGGTGCATGAAGCCGGCCACGCTATCTATATGGTATTAGGCAAAAAAAGAGATTCCATTGGGCAGTGTTGGTCTATGCTTACCGAGAATAGCAGAAGAAGTTTTTGGGATGCAGAGGAGTATTTTGCTATTTCCATTAGCCGATGGTTTGGGTTAGGCTCCGATTCCCGAAATGGCCTGCCTTGGTTTTTCCAAGACGTTTGCATGAGAGGTTTGTTGAGGGATATTTTTAATGAGCAGGGTCCTTACTCCTCCGATTATCTTGCCAAACAAGTCCCCCCCATCACAATCGAACCTCCCGCCTCGGTATCTTTTGTTCCTTAGAATGTTTAAATAGGCACCATTTGCTCTATTTCTCTTCGCCGTGGAATTTAGGATTATAGGGGCGTGGGAGATTTTGCGCTTAAGGATAAGCCGGTTTTTGGACGGGCCGGCGAATACCCCTATACCCGCGGGATTCACCCGGATATGTATACCAAGGGCAATCTTCCCACGGTGCGCAAATACGGCGGGTTCGGAAGCTGTGGCGAGTTAAATCAACACCTTAAACAGCAAATCGCCTTGGGCGTCACCGGCCTCTCGATCGCGTATGATTTGCCCACCCAGATGGGGTTTGACCCCGACCATTCCATGGCTTTGGGTGAGGTGGGGGTCAACGGCGTTTCGGTATCCTCATCGAAGGATTACGAGGAAGCCTTCCATGGCCTTTTTCCGGAAATTATTTCCAAGGGGATCGGCGTTTCCAAAACGATTAATGCCACCGCTCCCATTTTGCTGGCTTTTTATGTGGCGGCAGCCAAGCGCCAGGGGGTTGATCCCAAGGAGCTGCGGGGCACCATTCAGAATGATGTTTTAAAAGAGTACCTTTCCCGCAACACATTCATATACCCCCTGGCCGGAACCCTGCGTTTGGCGCGCGATGTTTTCGGTTGGTGCAAGAGCGAGCTTCCCCGGTTTAACACCATCAGCATCTGCGGCTATCACATGCGCGAGAAAGGATGCACCGCTTCCCAGGAGCTGGCTTATATGTTTAGTAATGCCATCGAGTATCTGGTGACAGGCGTGGCAGGCGGTTTAAAAATTGAGGAGATCGCTTCTCAAGTCAGTTTTTTTATCAACGTCAAGAAAAACCTTTTTGAGGAGGCGGCCAAACTGCGCGCGGCCCGCCGCATTTGGGCCCAGATTATTAAGGAAGGTTTTGGCGTTGATCACGAGCGTTCGCAGAAACTGCGCATGCAAAGCTACACCGGCGGCAGTGATTTGATCAAGCAAAAGCCGCAGTTAAACATCGTGCGCGACGCGGTGCGCACCCTGGCCGCCGTCTTGGGCGGGCCGCAGGGAACCAACACCACCTCTTTTGACGAAGCGATCACGATCCCCACAGCTTTAAGCCAACAGATCGCTATCGACACGCCCTATATTATTCTTCTTGAAAAAGCGTTGGCCCAGACTGTTGATCCTTTTGGCGGGTCGAGCTACCTTGAGTTTCTGACGGATAAAATCGAGGCCGAGGTTTGGAGCGAGTTGGATTTAATCAGCCGTTGCCGCACTTACCAGGAAGCCCTGGCGCGCATGCACCGGACGCTGGAGGATGAAGCTTACCGCGAACAGAAGGCGGAGGATTCCGGCCAAAAAAAGGTGGCGGGCAAAAATTGGGCCAAAGACAATGAAAAACTCTACCCATCGGTCCCGCTTTTTTCCCCTCCCGGCGATCCGGCCAAACGAGAGAAAGAGCGTCTGGCGGCTTTCCGGGATTTTAAAGCCAAGCGCGGCCGGGAGCATTATGGCCAAGCCCTTCGCGAGCTGAAATCAGCGGCGCAACAGCCCGATCTTAATTTAATGCCCCGGATTTTAGAGTGCGCCCAATCCGGCGCCACTCTAGGCGAAATCAGCGACGCCTTGCGCGAGGCATTCGGCACGGCCGATCCATCCGCCCCGTGGGAGCCCTCCAAGCCGGTGGAGGTATTTAATGGGCAATTGCGCGGTTACCTTGCAAAGAAAGCCATATCCTTTTCGTCATTGAGAGGAGTTTCCTATTCTGTCATTGCGAGTGGCGCCGAGGCGCCACGCGGCAATCTCATACAAGGGAATTCTTTGCATGAGATTGCTTCGCCCGAGGCTCGCAATGACAGAATTCCTTTTAGGTTTTGGAAACCCATTCATCACTCACGCACTCACGCACTCACGCACTCTAATTGACGCCTATCCTTTCCGTGAGAATGGCGCCACGGCGGCGCAAGAAATTGCGTACGCAATTTCAAAGGTGAATAAGGTGAATAAGGCGACGAAGGCTCTGAAGAATAAAAAAATTCACGTTCTTTTATCGTCGGGGAACAATTTTATTGAGGAAATCGCTAAATTTCGCGCTATCCGCAGGCTCTGGTTAAAAATGGTACCTGGCACCATTTTGGAAATTTATGCCCGAACCTCGGCCTCATCCTTGGTTAAACAGAAATCGTGGAACAACATTGCCCGCGCCGCATTGCAGGCTTTGCAAGCCGCCTTGGGCGGCGCCGATTGCATTGAAATTTTTCCATTTGATTTACCATTTAGGCAGAAGCTGACAAAAGTGACAAAGGCTACCCTTCGACTGCGTTCAGGGCAGGCAAAGGTGACAAGGGGAAAGGAAATCCTCAATGAATGGTCGAAATGGGCCGAACAGATGGCCAAAGATACACACGAAGTTTTACGCTATGAAATTGGACTGCTGGAGGCGCCTTTTGATCCTCTTGCCGGTTCCTACGAGATCGACAAGAAAACTGAAGAGCTGGAAAAAGAGGTTTTGATTGAACTGGGTAAGCTAAATTCTCTTGAACCCAAGGAAGCACAAAGGTATATTCAAGATTCTTTGCAAAATTTAACGAGACAGAATGAAGCGCCCATCGTGGGCGTAATGATCCAAACGCAGGGGCCGAGTCCCCAGCCAAAGAGAGTGAAACAGTAGCGGTTCTAACAATAAAGGGAAAGGAGAGTGCCATGACCAAGAAACGCCGAGTTGAGCATGTTTTGCCGGCTTCCAATCCGCGTTTTATAGAAAAGGCCGCGCAGTCGGACGCCGATATTTTGTTTTTGGATTTGGAAGACGCGGTGGCCACCTCTGTTAAGGTGGCGACGCGCCAAACCTTAATTGACGCGGTTAAGACGGTCAATTTTCAGGGCAAAGAGGTTTTTGTCCGTCCGAATAACCTGCGAACTAAATGGTCGGCGGGTGATTATTATTTTGTTGTACGCGAGATCGGAAATTTGGTTACGGGCGTCACGCTTCCCAAGATCGTGGGCCCTGAAGACATCGAACTGGTTGACCGGATTTTGACCGCTATCGAAAAAGAAAAAGGCTGGCCCATTGGTGGGCTTAAAATCGAGGCGTTGATTGAGCTTCCGAGCGCCTTAATTCAAGTTGAAGAAATTGCCCGCTTGATCAGGGATTCGGGCCGTGGCGGAGCGTTAATTTTTGGTTTGGTGGATTACACCGCGGCCACCGGCGGCCGCCCGCAGTGCCAGGAAGATCAGTTCACTTACCCCATTTACGCCAAAAAAAGAATCGTTGAGGTGGCTAAAAAATATGGCTTGGATTCTGTTGATGGCGTAACGATTCATGTAAAAAATTACGACCGCACCAAAGAAGACGCTATTTTAGCCGCCAAGCTTGGGTTTACCGCCAAGTGGAGTTTGCACCCGGAGCAAATTCGGGCGATTTTGGATGCCAACCGCGAGCGTCCCTTTATTCCGGCGCGACCGAATCAACCTCGGACTTTACCCGCCAATCCTTTTGTTTTGGATGAACTGGCGCGTTTAGCTAAAGAGGAGCGCCCGCTCTTGGTTCCGCTTTCGGTGAAGTTTAAAGCCAGCAAAGCCCGCCGCAGCGTGTGGCTGGATAAGGAAAATCCGGCGCCTGCCGAAATTGATCAGGTTGCGCGATATACCGCGCTTCAAGACGCGCCGTCCGATGCCGAGATTTTTTTAAAGATTCAAACAAAGAGGGAGCTTCAAGAAGCGCACAAGCTGGCCGCCTCTTGCGATCGCGTGGCCGGATTAATTTACGCTATAGAAGACAAGGACCGGTATGATTTTGAATCCCGCGGCGCCCTATTGGCCGCGGCCAGCGCGGCTGACGTCGACGCCATCGACGGCGCGGCGCAAAAAGAGGGGGCGAGGGGGCGAGGGGGCGAGGGGGCGCGAGAGAAAAGCATAGCCGAAGAGGAAGCGATCTGCAGCGCTACGATGGGATTTTCCGGGAAGGTGGCCACAACGGTTGAGGAGGCGCGGCTTTACAACAAAATTTTTTCCCCCCCGCCCGAGGCGATCGAGCGCGCGCTCGAAGTGATGGAGCTTTATCATCAAGCCGACGTGGAGCGCGGCCTGGGCGCGATCGTTTATCTCGATAAAAGAAAACCCAACGCGCAGGAAGAACTCGTTGACGCGGCCACGGTTAAGGTTGAACGCCGTGTTCTGGCCGTGGCGCACAAGGCCAAGCTCTTCACGCCGGAACAGGAAAAAAGGTTCCAAACGATTTTGGAAAGGGAATCGGGAACAGGGAATCGGGAACTGAATGAACCAAAAAAAAATTTTGACGCTTCCCGCTTCCCGCTTCCCGCTTCCCGAATAAAACGCGTTTCTATTCTCGGCGCGGGCGAAATCGGGGCGCCTTTGGCCGCGCGCATGGCGCGCCATGGCATTGAAGTCGCTTTGGCCACCCTGCATTTAGACACCCTGGCCAAAGCCGAAAAAAGAATCAAGGCGTCGCTCGAGTTTCGCGCCAAGGAAGCCTCCGGCATCGCCGCCTTGGAGAAAAAATTGGCAAAAGCCGAACCGGCTGAAAAAACGGCGCTGGAGGCCAAGGTCAAAGAACTGACCCCGCAAATGAAGGAACTGCGCGACCAGTGGATGGCCAACGTCCGGCTTCATCAAGACACGAATTACCTTAACGTCATTAAGGCATTAAACGATCATGAGCCGGATTTCATCATAGAGTGCATTCGCGAAGAGCTCTTAACCAAGCAATCCGTTTTGGAAGAATGGGCCAAGGCTGTTGCGGCCATTGGGTCCAGGAAATCGGATTACAGGCCCATTTTCGCGACCACGAGCTCTTCTCTCAAGGTGTCCGAAGTTGGATCGGCTCTGCCTACGCCCATGCGCGGACGATTTTTGAATTTTCATCCTTTTAATCCGCCGGACCGGCTGGATTTAGTTGAGATCGCCTGGGCGCCGGAAACGGATCCCAAGGTTACCGCTGAAGTGATCGAGTTTTCAAAAACAATCGGTCTGGAACCCGTTGTTTTAAAAGACTCCCCCGGACTGATCGTTAACCGCGTTCTTTTCGCGTATCTTGGGGAAGCGGTGCGGCTTTTAGAGGAAGGCCGCGCCAGTTTTGAGCAGATCATGAAGGCCGCGCTGGATTTTGGCTACCCCCTGGATCCTTTCCGGTTGATTGATTTGGTCGGCCTGGACGTTACGGAGGCGATTTTGGCGAATCTTCACGCCAGTTGGGGTCACATCGAGCCGCCGGGCGTAATTTTTAAAACGCTTTTGGGCCAGGGCCGCTACGGGATCAAAAGCCGGAAGGGATTTTTAAATTATGCCGTTCCGGAGTCCTTAAACGCCGAGGCCATCAAATTTTACGCCAGCCAGCTCAAAGTTGATGAGCGCGCGATTTTGGCGATCGCCAAACTCGGCCTTCCCCTGGAAACAAAGTCGCTTGACGTTATGGGTCAATTGGGCGTGACCATCGAGGATGCCGAGCGGCTGGCCGGGCTTCTGGCTGGATTTAAAGTGACGCTGGACTACGATTTTTTGAAGCTGTTGGTGAAATTGGGCGCCAAGCTGACGCAAGACGTGGAGGATTTTGATCCGTTGGCTTTGCCGTTGGTCATGGCCAATGAAAGCGCCCGGCTGGTCCAAGAAGGAGTGGCTGCCGTGGCGGATATTGATTTGGCCATGGATTTGGGAACAAGGTTTCCCGAAGCGCAAGGCGCCGGCATCCGCCTGGCCAGCGGCGTTTATGCCGTTGGACAGGAAGCGAACCGGGAACCTTTAAAAACCATTTACGCTAAAACAAAAAATCCCAAGCGCTACGCGGCCGGCCCCTTCGGCTGGGTTTTGCGTTGCGGCCTGGAAGAGGCGGTGGCGCGGTTGGCGGCCCTGGCGCGCTGCCACGGACCTCTTTATGAGCCTTGTCAGTTTCTGAAGGATTTGGCATGGGGACAGGTTCCTGCCCGGCAGGAAGACGGCCGTTACCGTTACATTCCTTACAAGCGGGCTTATGTCAAACCCAAGGGCGCGGCCGGTCCGGCAACCCAGGTTTTCGAGGAAGGCATTGTGCCCACTCAAAGGAAATTGGGCGCTTACCAAATCCGTGGCCGCGTCTTGATCGCGGATATCAACGCCAACTGGAAGTGGGGCGTGCGCGATTACCCCATTGATCTTTCTAAATACCATCAGGAAACCGGCACGGTCGGCGGCAGCGCTGGCTTGGTGCTGGTGACCGAAGCGGGCGAGGAATTGGCCCAAATGGGTACCATTCGTCCCGGCGATTTGGGCATCATGCTTTCCGGCAAGCATGATGTCATCACCACCGAAGCCCTGGGCGGCAGCGCGCAGGCGCACCGCAGTTTCCGCATTCACGCTTACGAGGCCAAGGATCCGCTGGAAGGCTCTTACAGCCAGGAAGTGGTGCTGGACTGGTCGCAATTTGTGAAGGTGGATGAGGGCGCTTATAGTTTTGATGAGTTGGGCTCGATCGGCCTGGTTTATCCGACTGTGCAGCATGCCTGCAATGTGATGAACGTCAAGAAGGATGACCTGGTTTTAATTGAGGGCGCGGTGGGCGGCACCGGCGCGGCGGGGGTCATGACGGCCAAATCAAGGAACGCTCTGGTCGTGGGCACCGTTTCTTCCGATGAGCGCGGCGAATTCGCCAAAAAACAGTACGGCCTTGACGCTTATATCGACCGCATCAAACATGACACGGACGAAAGCTATGTTAATCGAGTCAAGGAAATCGCCAAGGAGTTGACCGGCCGCAAGCGTTTGCTGGACAAGGCTCTGGTTTATTCCGGGCAAGGCATGTTTGACCGGCATTTCTTGGCGGTGCGCGAAGGCGATCCGATGGGCGCTGATGATTTTGGCGGCGAACTTTCCTATTTTGGCGCGGGAGAAACCGGATTCGCGCTGGAGGTCACCGGGACTTCTTCGGATACGCCGATCGGCGTGATGTTTGAACGCATCGCCAAGCTTCGCCGCGAGCGCTATCGCACGCCCCATATGCGCCATATTCTGATTCTGGCGGACAAGCCCGACCATGAACTCAAGGAAACGATTGAGGAAGCCAAGAGCCGACGCACGGATGTGATCGTGGCGGCGTTAAACGATGAGACCCAAGCTAAGGTTCGCGAATGGAAGCTTCTGCAGGATAAGGGTTGGTGGCACAAAGCCAAGACGCGCGACGGCATCATCAATCTTAAGACGCTGGGCATTCCCATTGAAAAAATGCCGGAGCCGCCCGTTATTTTGCCGGACAATCCGACCGCCGAACAAAAGAAGATTTACGAGGATAAACAGCAGGCGTACCAGGGCTATATGCGCCGGTGCTTGATTCCTTTCGGCAAGGCGCTGGGACAGATTTGGGGCGCGGATTCAACCGGGCGGCCTTTAAATCCCGATGTCAATATCGTGCTCCTGCACGGCCAAACCGGCGAGAACATTTTGAATTACTTGATGTTCACCGGGTTTTTTACCGTCATTGTCTACCCCAATGACACCTCAAAGATGCGGCTTCGTTGGCACGCGGCCTTGGGCTGGATGAGCCAAAATTCAATTTTGTTTTCTAAAAAGGCGGTGCTGGGCACCCATTACGCCAGCCCGGCGGAGTCCACCTCGATTGTGGATTGGATCATGCGCGGCGTGATTCATCCGGTGGCGACCAAAGCGTATTACCCTGGCGAAATCGGCCAAGCTCAAGAAGCGATCGGCACCGGAAAAAACGTGGTTTTAATTGGCGCGGCAAAACCCAATCAGCGCTGGCTCGAGGAAGCCAGGCTGGGTCAAGAGGTGGCGCCTTGGATCAAGGCGCTTAAGAATCCATCGCCGGCTGTGCGCGAGCTCGCGGTTTTGAAGCTTCATGAAGCGGGCTTAGATTTTGCGAGCGAAGCGGCGGCGCGCCTTGGGGGCGCGCCGTTTCTGCCGCCGCCCACCGTGGGCCTGGCCGTCACGCCCGAAACGTTCGAGGCGATCTGGCGCGCCGGCGGCATGCCGGAGCTGGCCCAGGTTCCCGAGGAACATAAGGCCAAGGAGTTCAGCCTTCACGCCGAGCGCGCTCATTTGGACATTCTGACTGCCGACGGTGATGGCGTAATCCAAAAATTCGTGGACCGTTTTGGAGAGGGCATCCAGCAAATGGAATTTTACGTCAGCGACGTGGCGGCTGCGACCGAAATCCTGAAAGCCAAGGGGATTTCCCTCATCTATCCTGAAACCCGTCCGGGCGCCAATAAGACCAAGGTCAATTTCTTTTTAATTGAGCTTTCCGAAATCAAGAAGGTGCTCCTGGAGTTAGTTGAGCTAACCCCGGGGTCTTACGCGGAATTAACGTCCAGGAAAATTACTGATCTCGATATCCGTCTTTTTGCCAAGGCTTCGGGAGACCGCAATCCTTTTCATTTAGATGACGCCTACGCCGCCAAAAGCCGCTATGGGGTCAGGATTGCCCACGGCCTTTTGACCGCCGGCGTTTCGCTTTCGCGTTTGGAAGACCTGGCTCCTGGCTATAAAATTGAATCTTTCGAGGTCACGAAATTCACCGCCGCGGTCAAAATCGGAGATACCGTCCATCCCCGCGCCGAGGTTGTCGAAAAAGCGGGCGATACGCTTAAAATCAAGCTGACCGCCGCCAACCAAAAAGGCGAACAACTCTTCGAATCCTTCGCTTTTATTTCCCCTGTCTCTGGCTCCCAACTCAGCACTCAGCACTCAGCACTCAGCACTTCTTCCAATTGGGCCCGCCGCTGGTCTGGCGACGTCGCCGCTTTCTCTGTTAAACCAGCGCCCGCGTTTAAGATCGGCGATCAAACTATATTGAAGGCCGCTCCGGAAACTCAATCATTAAAAATCAGCCAGGATACGCTTGACGCCTATCAAGCGATTTTCGGTCAAAATAATCCGCATCTGAACTTTCTGGCGTCTTTCGGCCCCCTGGCTTGCGCCTCCGCCTTTTTCGCGCCGGGGTATATCTTGACGGGGTACAAGATCGCCAAGCTTCACCGCGCAATGAAGCCCGGCGACACCTTGGAATGCAGGGTCAAGATCGCCTCCGTGGAAACCACCAAGTCCGGTAAAACCTTGATTAAAATCGCCATTGACGTTGCCGCTCAAAACGGCGAAGCGATTTTATCCGGAGAGGTCACCAAACTTTTAGCCGATATCAAGGAACCGGGCGCGGACGCGCAAAAAGAAAGAATTGCTAAGAAATAACCCTGACGATCAGGCGAAATTTCCTGCGCGCGAGCGCGCACGCCTGAAAACCGCTGATTGGGTGATCCTTGGATTTTTGACTTTGGCCGGGGTTCTGGTGGTGGCGCGGCGGTTCATTCTGCGGGCTCCCGCGGTGGGCGCCCCGAGCGCACCAGTCAATGCGGTTGATTCGCAGCCGGCGCCATCTCCCATTGCGCCGGTTCAGGTAGAGCAGATCGCTCTGCCCCAAGCCGAAACCACCGCTCCATCCGAATTTTGGCTGCATGACGGCCCCGGTATTTTAAATGCCGAAACTCGTGACACGATCACCCATTATTTGAGGATTCTGCGCGAGCGGGTCAATATCCACGCGGCTGTCGTGGTGGTTGATTCGCTCAAGGGGCGCGCCATCGAGCGCGTTATTGATGACGCTTTTTATGACTGGAAGATCCCCGATAGACACAGGGACCGCTCGCTTCTGTTGCTGGTGTCGGTGCAGGAGCCGGCGGCGCGTTTGGTGGTGGGCCGCGATCTTGCCGAAAAGTTGTCCCAAGAGCAGGCCGAGCAAGTTTTGCAACATGAATTCTGGCACGCTTTTCGCCAGGGCAACTACCTCGGAGCCTTCTGGAGCACCGCGGCTCGCTTATGGGGAATTTTTGCGGAAGGCCAAGCGCCGCCCGGCGCTAAAATCAGCCGGCCGATGCGCTGGACCGCCATCGCGGGACAAACGTTATTTTTATCGTTTTTTGTGGCGATTGGGTTTGGGGCTTTGGGGGTAGGGTTGGGTTCGCGCCAAATTTTTTTAATGGTTTGGGGAGCGATCTTCGGGGGAGTGCCGTTGGCTTCTAATTTCGCCTTTGCCGCGCGGGGGTATTTCGTTCCCCTTTTGGTTCACCTTGTCATCGCAGTTTTGATGTTTAGAACCGGCTACCGCCTGGCCCGTAAATATGGGGTCGTATCTTGACATTTGACAATATTTGTCAAATGTCAAGATACGACCCCATGCTACATGCTATAATAAAAATTATATGAAAAAAAGATTAATTTTTTTCTGGTTTTTACTTTTAATTGATCCGAGTCAAGTTGCAGCGCATTCTTCGATTGGAGATTTTATCAGGATAGTTCAGAGGGCCCATCAATCCAGTATTATTCGCCTTCGTCCCCTTAACGCGCCGGCTGCTTTGCCTGAACTTAAGCCCATCGTCAATGCCCCGCAAGAAGTAGGCGCGATCTTGGGAGACGCTTTTTTGGCCGCTCCCTACCCGACCCGGCGGGATCCTTCCATTTCCAGCCCTTGGGGCTTTTTGTCTGGCCCAGCTCCAGAAGTAGAGTCCCATCTCTTTAACTTAGAACGTGAGGTCAACGGTCTTTTTGAAAGTCTACCGGTCAAAGATAAACCCTGGGCGGTCACTTCAGAGGGCAGTGGAATAAAGGCAAGATTGGCCTATGGTTTTGATAACGATCGCGGGTTCTTCAACAATAGAATTTGTCTTGTCGATATTGATAACCAGAACGAAAAATTTCCAAGGGTTCAAAGGGAATTCCTCCTGCAGCGTGACGACATTTTATCTTGGCGCTTGAGACGACTAAGTCAGAAATGGTCTGCTCCGGTTGCCTATGTTCCCAATGCGTTTAGCCGCGTTGGTCTGACGGAGTGGTTTACTCAATACCCGGCCGGAACGGCCAAACTTTTTGTCCTTTCGACTTTAAAGCGTGGCGGGTTTTTATACAAGGTTGACATGGATGTGGTTCTTAGGGGAATGCCGTTTATCAGAGAAGCCGGCTGGGCCGCCAAGCTGGCCCTTGATGTTTTGCCCCGTTTTGCCCGAAGGTAGGATTTTCCCCTCCTTTTACTCTCCTTTTTAGATTAGCTAAATTCATCCTGTGACCCAGGATGTCAAAGAAGCGCTAAGCGTCGTCGGCACGCTCCTTGGGCGCGTAACCCGCAATCTCGTTGAGCTATCCATTATTAACGGCCAGATTTCCAACGACAAGATTGACGAGCGCCAGTTGGCGGCTTATGATTTGGCTTACATAGCGGCCGAGATCCGTGCGGCCGAAGCCCTTTTAAGGTTCAGCGAAAGTCAGGATGATTCCTTAACTTCCAAGCTCGCCTCTTTTTTTACCGCCGATGTTGTTAAAGATATAACCGCGAGGTTGGCGGGCCGCGCTGAAGAATGCGGGCTTAAACCGCAGGATTTGGCCCAAACCATTTCATCCGGCCAGGTTGCTGACTTTTTATCTTCCGTTTCGGACCCCGCGTTTTATCATGAAACCGCCGAACTTTTGGCCAAGAAACTCCCCCCTTACGGGCTTTCCTCCGAACACGAGGAAATCAGGCAGTTATTTAAGAAATTTGCCGAAACACGCGTGGTACCGGTTGCTGAAAAAATTCATCGCGAAGATCATCTGGTGCCTGAAGAAGTTGTAAAGGAACTGGCCGAGATGGGCTGTTTTGGGCTTTCAATTCCCCAGCGCTACGAGGGATTCCAAGATGACAAAAAACCGGACAACCTCGCAATGGTTTTAGCCACAGAGGAGCTTTCGCGCGGTTCGTTGGGTGTGGCCGGTTCTTTGATCACCCGGCCTGAAATTTTGGCTAAAGCGCTTTTAAAAGGCGGAACCGAGGAACAGAAAGCCAAATGGCTGCCCCTAATCGCCACCGGCAAAAAGATGGTTTCAGTGGCGGTGACAGAGCCGGATTACGGATCGGATGTGGCCGGTATTATGGTCAAAGCCACGCCAAAAGATAATGGCTGGGTGATTCACGGAACCAAGATGTGGTGCACCTTCGCGGGCCGGGCCGAAATTTTGATGGTGTTAGCGCGCACCGATCCGGACATGACCAAAAAGCACCGCGGCCTTTCGGTTTTTATCGTGGAGAAGCCGCCGCATGGAGGGTCAAAATTTGAAAGCAAGCAGGAAAAAGGCGGCATTATTTCGGGCCGCCAAATTCCCTGCATCGGCTACCGGGGGATGCATACCTTCGAAGTGGTTTTTGACAATTACTGGGTTCCGGAGGAAAATTTAATCGGCGGAAAAGAAGGTCTGGGTAAAGGTTTTTATCTGCAGATGGATGGCTTTGCCGGCGGCCGTTTGCAAACCGCGGCGCGCGCCAACGGGGTCAGCCAGGCCGCTTTTGAGGAAGCCCTGAAGTACGCCTTGGCTCGCAAAGTTTTCGGCAAGCCGATTTTTGATTACCAGATCACGCGTTGGAAACTCACACGCATGGCGGCGATGCTGGCCGCCTCGCGCCAAATGACTTATGCCGTGGCTCGCTTATTTGACGCCGGCCGCGGCCAAATGGAGGCTTCCTTGGTCAAGCTTTTCGCTTCCAGGATTTCGGAATGGATCACGCGGGAAGCCACCCAAATTCATGGCGCCATGGGCTACGCCGAGGAAACCGCGGTTTCCCGCTACTTTGTGGATGCCCGGGTCTTCTCGATTTTTGAAGGAGCGGAAGAAATCCTGGCTCTTCGCGTGATCGCCAAAAATTTGCTGGAAGAAGCCCTAAAACGTCAAATCTCTGGGGTCGCATCTTGATGGCGCCTAGGCGCCATCAAGATGCGACCCCTAGTTGTTTTTGCCTACGGATATGTTGAGTCTGGCCCCATAATTGGGACCCTTGAGGCTGGGGTCTTTGTAGAAATTTTTAGTCACTTCGATAGCTAAATTGGCTCCGGGCCATGAACTGCCTTGCGCATCGCGGCCTGAACGCGCTAAAAGAACGTCTATGCCAACGATGGCGACCTTGCCCCATCCCTCAACGATGCTTCCCGTGGCGCTATTCCAAGTTTCATGGGCCCTGCCCACTTCGCAGGGCGTGCATCTCTCGCGGTAGAGCGATTTTGTAACGTCTCTGCTCATTGAGTAGGTGGTGTCGTAACTGTAGCGCGTCAGTCCCCCTGCCGCTTTGAAAGCAAAACGGTTGAACCGGCGCGTCTGGTAATAAACACTGCCCACCTCGTGAGACCGTATGCCTTCCCCGCCGTAGATGTATTCTTCGGTGACTGTTCTTACTTCGCCGTCGAACTCGTCGCGCGTTCTTTTGTTTTCACCCCAAGGACTGATGCTCCATCCCGGTTCGGGCTGGAAACGCAGATTTCGATCGAAATTCGAATAAACAAAAGAAAGGCTGGCCCCCACACTGCCCGCTTTCCCTTTGGAATCCAGAGTTGAACCCACGCTAAGCCCAATGCCGCCATTGGGAGAGATTATTCGGTTCTGAATGTGGGTCATTCCCAGGACGCCATTGGCGGAGGTGAGGAGCTTGCGCCCCTCTTTTTTATTTTCCTTATCCCCGGCTTGAATTAAATTAATTTGCGCCAAGAAAGTGATGGAAAATAGGACAGACAGTTTCGCGGCGGTCAAGATTTTTTTCATGAATGACACCCCCTTTCTTTAGTCAAAATTGCTGGCCTTGCGCAGTAGCGGTCAACGGGAATGATCTTAGCAGTTTTGTGTGGTTGCGACCCCAGAAATACGAAATAGGAGGAGCGAAAAGTTTAACTTCCTAATTTGGCAATCCCTTGTAGCGTACACCCACCCAAATGCTGGTAGCGGTTTGGCTGTTGCCCAAGGGAGTTCTGACCAGCTGCAGTTGCCCTGCAATTCTTTCTGATAGATGCAGACTAAGTCCCGCTATATTGGTAAGACCCCAATTGCCACTTGGCAAAACAGTTGTATCCGAAGATAGAGGATATTGGTAGCCGTTGCTTGGACCATAGACTGACCGGGTAGTGGTTTCTTTAGTAGTATCGCGGTAGGACAATTGGCTAGCCAGTTGAACGCTGATGCCCTTCAAGAAGGAGTTCAGCATTCGGGGTGACTCGTAATAACCACCCACAGGCAAACCAAATACCGCTGTTTCAGGGATAGAGCGGATGGTTTTAACGAGCAATTCTTGGCCGCTTTCATTTTTTACAATTTCTTGGCTGGTCGTATAGTTGCCATCAACAAAGGAGAAGTCTGTGGGTATCGTAAAAGGCATATCCCCCATTAAGCCTAAATTTCCCCATTTTTTTCCAACGAGAGGCACATAGACTTCTATGAAGCTAAACCCCCAGAGTTTTCTGCCGGAAGAAGCGCCGCCCATGCCGATATTCATTACCGTTGACGGTCTTCTATCTAGGGCATCCTTTGAGGCTTGGACAAAAAATGATTTATTTTTAGCGCCTTCCAGTTGATTTTTGATTTCTTGATTTATCTCATTGAGCGCTTTCGCATCTTCAGAGTAAGCCCAGTGAGGCAGAGAAAAGGTTGCCAACAGAGCGGCCACCAGCATCTTTTTTTTGTTGATCACGTAAGATTCCTCCATTTTTTTTGCGTTTAAATTTTCCCTTCCCTGTTTGTCCAACCGAAATAATTTTAGCAATGCCAACTGTTTTTGCCGTAGGTCTTTAGGGTAGATTTCATGACCCCTAAAGTCCTACGTATTTGTGCCCTAAAGTCCCATCTTCATCCCTGCTAACTTAATTCTTTCTGAACGTATAAAAACGTCTTAAAATAAGGGGTTTTCGCTGTGTCCCTGGCTTTTGACCAGAAATACCCTGTAGAGGGAAATTTGAGTTAACT
>JACQJO010000057.1 GCA_016205025.1 Elusimicrobiota bacterium | reverse complement strand
TCGGCATGGTTCCCTTTAACGCTTCCGCGGGGACCATATCATACAGCGGAGCGTCCTACCAGGATTGGCGGTATCTTCATGGCACAAAAGATTTATCCTCAAACCCCACAACGCAAGGCGCCGTTGTTTTTACCGTGCCCGCTGATCTTCCTCTCATTGGCTCCGATGGCATCACAGCCATGGATTTTGTTTATTACCAGTACGGCTCCATTGAGGCCGCCAGGATAAGAGTTTCTTCCGGCAAAACATTTACTGATCCCGCCCCCGGCGTCACCGCCCCCACGATCTCCTGCCAGATCAAACGAGACGAGGGGGGAGAGATCCGTCATGCTGCGGCCCAATCCACCCTGGTCATTCCCCCGACCGCCCTGCCCGCAACCGCGCAGTCCGGGGAGCCCATCACCATCACCATGGAGGTGATTGAATTAACCGATTTAACTCCCCAGACCAGCATCGCCAGCGCGGCCCAAGCCATAGGCTTAAAGCTGGGCGGTTCCGCCTTAAGGCTTGGTCCTGCAGGCCTTGCCTTTGCCAAGCCCGTCACCCTTAAGATGGCCCTTTCTTCCTCCTGCGCCCCAACCACCAAAGCCGGCATCTATTGGTGGAACCCTAATCTCAAGGTGTGGCAAAGAGTTACAGACTCAACCTTAAACCTTGCCTCCTGCGAGGTTTCAGCTCCCTTAAACCATTTCTCCATCTATGCCCTTTTCCTGGACCCGCCCGAACCCAGCAGTCTTGAGCTGGGAGAGGTCTATGTATTTCCCAACCCTGCCCGTAAAGAGCAGAAACCCACCTTTCACATTGAAACCCAAGCCACCCTATCTTCCCTGGATATCAGGATTTATGACGCCACCGGCCAACTTTTACACCAGAAGACCCTTACCGGCAATAGTCCCCAGGTAACCAATAGAGCCGGTAAAGTGGCCCTAGCCTATGAATACACCTGGGATTCCACGGACATCGCCAGCGGTGTTTACTTCTACACCCTTAAAGCCAGCCGCCAGGGTGAAACTGTTAACCACAAGGGCAAGTTTGTCGTGGTTAGGTAGTAATTAAATTACCTTAAAATAAGCACTTTTAATATAGGTCCTTTGGCCCCTGGACTATAGGACCAAAGGCTCAATAAAATTGGGCCCCCCAGACCCCTAAAAGTACCCTAAAGACCCTTCTTGTCAAGCCCCATACCAGCTAAAGTTAGAGCATGGTTAACAGATACGTCATCAGAACCTTCGAAACAAACCTGTATGGCTATGGCCTGGGGCTGTTTTTGGTGGCCGCTGGGTCGGCTGTGCTGTCTTTTTATACTCTGGCGGTTATCCAGTCTTGGGTTGCCGGCCGGGGCACGGTTCCTTTAATCATGACGGAATCGTCCGCCGGTGAGGCGGTTTATAGGGGCGTTATTAGGGATACCCAAACCCCAACCTGGATTCACCGTTTGCTTCATAGCGAGAATTTTTACCGGCACGATGTCTTGATTTGGGATGCCGCGGCTAAGCACAGCATCGATCCCAATCTTTGGAAAGCGGTGGTGATGGTGGAATCCGCCGGCAATTCCGAGGCCACCAGCCGGGTGGGCGCCATGGGGTTGTCCCAAATCATGCCGATTACCGCCCGGTCCATGGGCCTTCAAACCCACCAGTTTTATGACCCCAGGTCTAATCTTCAAGCCGGAGCCAAATACATGAGCTCCTTGATCAGGCGTTTCGGGGGAAGGATGGATTTGGCTTTGGCGGGCTATAACGCGGGTCCCACCCTGGTGGATGATCATCGCAAGATTCCTTCTTATAAGGAAACCCAGAAATTCGTGGAGTCCGTTTTAGCGCTTTATCGTTGGCTTCAGAAAAATCCTGAAACCTGGGCCATGATCCCGGCGGGTTCCGAAGCGATTTCCGAGGTGCCCCGCCAGTTCCAATGGGTCAGCATCCGCTTGGCCCAACTTTAATTAATCCCTTAAGCGATCCGGTTGACCAGCATTTTAATGGCAGCATGGATTTTTTGACGATGCCTATCGAGCTTGTTTTGATCTTGACGGCCGGGGCAAAAGAGGCGGCTGGGGCGAATAAACGAACCTTTTCCGGTTTTGCGCGCGGCTAAAGCGGCGCCCAGAACTGTTAAATCGGAGTACCGGACGGTTCTGATGGGCAGTTCCAGGTAACTGCTTAAGATTTTCATTAATCCCGCGCTGTTGGATAGGCCTCCGGAAGCAATCAGTTCTCTGGGATAAAAAGAGGTTCCCTTGAGAGGGCGAAGAATTTCCCAGAAGAGATGGGCCAGCCCAAGGAGAAACCCCCGTAAAAAATCTTCCCTATGCGTTGCCCGCGCCAGGTGAAAAATAGAGGTTTTGAGATCGCTTCTCCAATAGGGCGCGGCCAATCCGCCAAAGCCGCTGACCACCACCGGAATTTTTTCCCATTCGTTTTTCTGGGGCATGCGGAAAACATCGCTTTTTTTGAGAATGCCCGTATTTTTCATCCACACCAAAACCCCTTGAACGCTGTTAACGGTTCCTTCCAAAAGATAACCCGCCCGCCATGTTTTAGAGAGAATTCCGGAAAGAAGCCCGGGGACGCGTTTGGGCCGGGGGCCCGTGGGGATCAAAACAAACCCGCCGGTGCCCAGATTAATTAAGGCCGTTTTCCGCCTTTCGTGATCAGAAAAAATAGCCCAGGCCGCCGCTTGTTGGTCGCCGATCATGGCGGTTAAAAGGGGGCGAGGGGGTGATGAGGCGAGGGTTCCGTAGTTAGCTGTTGTGTTTTTTATTTCCGGCAGCATGGCTGCCGGAATACCGAAGAGTTTCAGCAGCCCTTTATCCCACTGGCAGGTTCTGATGTTCATTAGAAGGCTTCTTTGGGCGTGCGTGGCATCCACCGCAAAGGTTTTTTCGTAAGTCAGATGATAGGCCAGATAAGTGGCCAGGGGCGCAAATAGAATGTCGCCCTTCTTAGCCCGCGATTTCCAGTGGGGATTGTTCTCAAAAAACCAGAGAAGTTTGGTCAGGGCGTAATAAGGCGTCAAATACAGTCCGGTTTTTTGGTAAACCAGCGCGTTGTATTTTTTTAATTTTTGGGCGATTTTCGCTCCCCGCGTGTCCTGCCAGGAAACAACCGGGGTCAGCGCCTTGCCGGACGCTTCCATTAAGAGAAAACTGGATCTTTGGCAAGCCAGCCCAACGCGAATCGCGCTGCCCGGCGGCGCTTTTTTTAGCAGGAATTCAGCCGCTTCCCGGACGCTGCGCAGGATGTCACCGGGGTCATGCTCCACGAAATGGCGGTCATCTTTAGTTCGCCGCCGGGTGGACACCTTTCCCCGAGTTTCGGCCAGAATTTTTTGGCGGCGGCTATCGTAAAGGATGCCTTTAGTTGAGCTTGAACCTTGATCCAGGCCGATCAGGAGGGGTTCTTTCACTCTTTGTTATTTTTTTGCAGGAGAGATTCGCGGACGTCCAGGAGCTCCTGCTTGATTGTTTCAATTTGACTTAAAGCTTGATCAACGCGAGCCAAGAGAGGCGTTGCAGGCAGTTCTGTTTTTGGTTTAGGCGGGGCCGCGGGCGTTGTTGTCCATGCCGGGCAGATCGGGCGGTAGTCGCAGCGTTTGCATTTCCACTCTACGGGGTTAGGATCGAACGCTTTTTTATCAATGGAGGTTTTGACCGTCAAAATTTCTTTTCGGAAACCGCGCACCAGGGTGTCCGGATGCCTGGGGCTGGCCATGGGAGTCAAGCTCGGCAGATGATAAAGCGTGAGCTCTTCCACGGGCAGTCCAAACGTATTTTCACAGGCCATCTGGTATAGGGTCAACTGGTCGTCCTGCTTGGGCCTCCAGGCGGCGAAGCTCTTGCCTGTTTTGTAATCAATGACATGGAGTCCGCCGTTTTGGGTTTTATCGATCCGGTCGATTTTACCCGTGATGTCAACGCCGTCGATTTTGAGGGTGAAGGAGTATTCGGTGGCGAAAGCCGGCTGCCACCCGCCGGCATGTTTGTTGTAAAAAGCTTTGATAATCCGCAGCCCTTCGCCAAATTGAAGCCTTTCCTGGCTGGGCGATTCGTAGCCCTCCTTGATCCAGTTGGCTTCGTAGTAGCGCAGGAGTTCATCAAGAGAAGGGGCGGCCAACTGGGAGCGGTAAAAAAATTCCAAGGCTTTATGCACGGACTGGCCGAAGGAAAAATAAGATTTCGGTTTTTCCTTGATGCCGTCGATGTACCTGAACTTAAATCTTTGAGGGCAGTCTTTATAAAGGGAGATGGAGGAGTAGGAGAGTTTTCGAGGAGAGGTGAGGGGTGAGGGGTGAGGGGTGAGGGGTGAGGGCATGTCAAAAAGTTCAAGATTTTGCATTTATTTACTGATCACCGATTACTGATTACTTTCTTGCTGTTGTTTGTTAAGCCACAATTCCGTATGGGGTTCTTTCGCGTTGCCGCGCCCGATGGCGCTTTTAACCCGCCCGGTTCCGGGGCAATAAGTATCGTATATTCGGTTCGCGCCCGAAAGGGTTTCCTCAAGGATTTCGATGCAGCCGCTGAAAGCGCCGGCCGCCACCTTGATCGTTGCCTGGTCATCGGTGATTGTCCGGCGCACCTCCTGGCCCTGGCGCTTGGTCACCCAGGAGAGTTCTTTTTCATAAGGGAATCGAAGCAGAAGGGTGGCGGCTTCGGCTGTTTTAATGGGCAGCAGCCGTTCCCAAAGAAGTCCCGGTTCCTTGGCGTATAAAAACAGGGTGTCATGAACCACGTTGGATGAACCGCGGCCGGCGTAGAGCTTGCGGCGCACCACAAAGCCGCCCGGTTGTTTTAAGGTGTCGTAGGTGGCGAAATAATTTTTACCGAGCGTCTCGGAATCCACCTCTTGCCAATGGCGGCCGGTTTCAAGGGGGAAGAAGTCGCCGCAATTTAAAATCTCGTTTTGAGCCAAGGCGCTGGCCGGGCCCAGGGGATCAAACTCGGCCGCTTTTTCATAATGCTCGAGGCTTTTGGAGCAGTGCCCCAGCTTGCCCCAGCTTCGGGCGATTCCAAGATGCGCCGCGATTTTGTTCTCGTCATGTGTTGCGCGGTCAAGATATTTCTGGTAATACCGGATGGCTTGAGGGTAAATTCCTTTTTCCAAATAATAGTCGCCGGAACGAAGCAGGTTTTCCTTGGAGCAGTTTGATAAAAATAGGAAAAAAGCGGCAAGGGCGGCCAAGGTTTTAGGGCGAATCGGCAAGACTTTCATTTTTTAGATTCTACCCAATTGGCTAGAATCGGAATGGATAGCGGCAATTTTGGGCACATAGCTCAGTTGGTTAGAGCGTCCGCCTCACACGCGGAAGGCCGTGGGTTCAAGTCCTACTGTGCCCACCAGATTTACAGGGGGCCCGTAGCTCAGTCGGTTAGAGCGCCCCGCTCATAACGGGAGGGTCGCTGGTTCAAGTCCAGCCGGGCCCATTGCGATAAAATCAGATGATGAATTTTCCTGCAGAAGCGGTGCTTTTGGTGGGCGGGTTGGGCACGCGCCTTAAAACCCTGACCCAAAATATTCCCAAACCTATGCTGTCCGTCGGCGACCGGCCTTTTCTGGAGCATCTGATTCTCCGGTTAAAAAAAGAAGGGATCGCCCGGTTTATTTTGGCCACCGCCTATCTCTCGGACAAGATGCGCGATTATTTTGGCGACGGCCGGAAATGGGGCATCACGATCGTTTATTCCGATCCCCAGGGGCGCCAGTTGGGCACCGCGGGCTCGATCAAAGAGGCCGAGGAAGAAATCGAGGGGAAACAATTTTTTGCTTTCAACGGCGACGTTTATTTTGACGTTTCGTTGAGAGAGTTGTGGGAATTTCACCAGAGGAAGAAAGCGCGGGCGACTTTGGCCCTGGCGCGGCTGGCGGATACGGGGCGCTACGGCACGGTCAGCATTGACGGCGCGGGCGCCATTGCGGGTTTTTTGGAGAAAAACAAAAATCCGACCGGAGCGGATGCCTTGATTAACGGCGGTGCCTATGTGTTTGACAAGAGCATTTTAGGGCTTGTTCCGGCGGGGAAGGATTTTTCGCTTGAATACCACGTTTTTCCCAAACTAGCCGGAAAAAGCCTTTATGGACTTCTTTTTCCACGGGCTTTTTTTATCGACATCGGCACTCCCGAAGATTATCAAAGGGCCCAAGAACTCCTGCCGCCCTTGTTGCCCAGATGATATACTGATAGTGTGACAGAGGAGAAAATTACGGTTTCAGAAGATTCCGATCCAGCAACTCCTCCCGAAACGACCGAAGCGCCCGTTGAACTCTCTTTTAGCCAAGTCGTTAAGTTACTGATCGGTCTTCAGGATAAGGATAATTTGGCCGCTTCGCTTAAAACCAGAATAGAAGAAATCGAGTTGACGATTACGGGGGCCAGGGAATCCTTGGTTCGTGAAGAGCAGGATTTTCAGAAATCCCGCGAACAGAAAAAACAGCTTTTGGTGGAACAAAAGAGTCTGGACGTTGAAATCGGCAAGATTGACAACGATATCGCTAAAAATACGGCCAGTTTGCAGCAGGTCAAAACTAACGACGCTTACCAAGCGCTTTTAAAAGAAATAGACGGTTTTAAAAAGAAAAAAGACGATCTGGAAACGAAAGTTCTTTTGATTTATGAAAAAATCGATCAGGATAAAAAACAGGAACAAGAATTTTTGAAAAGTTTTGACGTAAAAAAGAAGGAAAAAAACGGGGAAATCGCCAAACTGGAGGCTGAAAAGTCAGCAATCGAAGTCTCTCTGCAAGAGACGCAAAAGCTTCGCGAGGAGGCGTCATCCGCCGTTCCCAAGGCCGTTTTTGAACGTTACGAATGGCTTCGCTCAAGGCGCGCGGGCTTGGCCCTGGTTCCTGTTTTGGAAGGTTCTTCTTGCGGCGGCTGCCGCATGCATGTGCCCCAGCAGGTTCTCAACAATATCCTAAAGGCAAGGGATTTTATTTCCTGCGAACGCTGTCAGAGAATTCTCTATATACAGAAATAGAGTTGGCAGTCCGTGAAACTCACCATTTACATTGACGGGGCCTGTCGTTTTAACCCGGGCCCGGCCGGCATCGGCGTTTGGATCGTTGACGGCCAGGGAAAAACTTTGGCTGAAATTTCGGAGTTCATCGGGCAGGCGACCAATAATATCGCGGAATGGAGCGCTTATTTGAGGGCTCTGCGCGAAGCTAAAAAAATGGGGGCCGAGGAGGTTTCCATTTTTACCGATTCCCAGCTTTTAGTCGAGCAAGTGCGGGGTAATTTTAAAGTTCGCGATGAGCGGCTGAAGGTTTTTTGGCGCCAGGCCAAGCAGTTGCAGGAGGAGCTGCCTGGCTTTAAGCTGGCCCATGTGCCCAGGGAAATCAATAAAATGGCGGATAGTTTGGCCAAACGATCCGTGGAAGGAAAGGTAAAATCTAAGTAGCTTTGGGGGCGGACCCCAAAATAAACGATCCGGAGAGTCGCTCCACGCATTTTATGCGTGGGGAGGAAATTCCGAACTTCGCAGAGCACGGTGCCGTCTAGAGGGCGGGGTTCCCTGATGAAAATCGGGGGGCATGGATAGTGCCACAGAAACGAAACCTCCTCCAAGAAATTGGGGGTAAGGGTGAAACCGTGAGGCAAGAGCTCACGTGGCGCGCGAGTAATCGCGTGCCAGAGGAAAACCCCATCGGAAGCAAGGTTAGCGCCCAGTACGCCTGGCTCGGGCAGGAATCGCAAGGTTCCCTGGGGCGCGAGTGCCGCATAGAGACATGACTCTCGCTCCGGCTTTTAGCCGGGGAACAGAATTCGGGGTACAGGATTGTTGATACAGGGGGGTCCGCCCCTTTTTTTTTGGAGAAAGGCGGATAAGGCGATGAAGGCGGATAAGGCGACAAAAGAAGAAAGTTCGTTTACAGAACAAGTATATCCCCATGTTCCCGTGATGGTCCGGGAGGTTCTGCATTTTTGGGTGACTAAGCCCTCCGGATTCTACGTGGATTTGACGCTGGGCATGGGAGGTCACACCGAAATGCTGCTGACGCGATACCCGCAGGCGCGTTGTCTGGGCGTTGACTGGGATTTGAAGAGTTTTGAAATCGCTAAAAAACGTTTGGCCGCGTGGGGTGATCGCGTCCTGTTGCGTCACGCCAATTTTACCGAAATAGGAAAAATTTTACGGGAATTGGGGCAAGAAAAGGCCGACGGGATTCTTTTTGATCTGGGCCCCTCGACATTTCAAATTTTGCAGGCGGGATATGGATTGTCCTACCAAAAAGAGGCGCCCCTGGATATGCGTTTTGGTTTGGAGGCGCAAAAACCGCACACGGCGGCGGAGCTTCTCAAGGTCCTTTCTTCATCGGAGCTGGAAGAACTGTTGGTGACTTACGGCGAACTGCCCAAAGGTTTAGCTCGAAGCCTTGGACGCGCTATCCATGCGGCCGGACCTAAAATTCAGACGACGACCGATCTGATCGGCGTCCTTTCTAAAATTACGACGCACCGAGGAGTGTGGGCCCGCGTTTTTCAGTCTTTGAGAATTTTAGTGAACGGTGAAATCAATAATTTAGAGAAACTGCTGGCTGAAATTCCGGGCATCTTAAATCAAGGCGGACGCGCGGTGGCGATTTCTTTTCATTCTTTAGAAGACCGGGCGGTCAAAAGAATTTTCCGGCAGTATCAATCTGAAAAGATTTTTAAAGTTCTGACCTCCTCTTCAATGGCCGCGACTTCTGCCGAAATTGCGAGCAATCCGAAAGCGCGTTCTGCGCGGTTGCGCGCGGCCGAAAAAATATAAGCTGTTCCATGACTAACAGAATCGCTCTGGCCGCCGCTGTTTTTTTAGGGGTCTTTTTTTTTGTGGTTTGGGTCAAGACCCAAGTGGTGCGTTCGGGATACCAGGCAACGGAACTGAAAGCTAGATTGAGCAAATTGGACCTGGAACTAGCCGAAGCCGAAATCAAACTGATGGCCATCAAATCGCCGCGGATCGCAGCCGAGCGCGCTAAAGAGAGGGGTTACCGCCTGGCCGGAGATTATCCGTTGGATGCGGTGCGCCACATTAAATGAAGCGCCTCTGGGTTCCTTTGTTTTTAATCTTCGCGCTTTACGCCGTCGTGATCTTGCGCCTGGGCCAGCTTCAGTTGATCATGCACCGGCCGCTGAAAGCTAAAAGCATTTCGGAGGTTATTGAAAAGAAACGCGTGCGTCCGTTGCGGGCCAGAATTCTTGACCGAAAGGGCCGCGTGTTGGCGGTTACCGTGGCCAGGCCCTCTATTTTTGTTTCCTTTAAGGAATTAGAAGTTTCCCGCCAGACGGCGTGGAGCTTGTTGACTCGTGCCGTGCCATCGGCTGATTGGGCTTCTTTGGGCCGACGCTGGCGCTCGGCGCCGAGTTTTTTTTGGGTTAAAAGATTGGCCGACCCATCCGAGGGCCAAGCCGTCGAACGGTTAAAGCTTAGGGGTTTTGGCATCGAGGAGGAGCAGAAACGCGGCTACCCCCACGACGGCCTGGCCCGCGAGGTTTTGGGAGACGTCAACCTTGACGGCGAGGGTTCATCCGGGGTGGAGCGCCAATTAAATCCCCTGCTTCGAGGTGAAGAAAAGACCCAGCTTGTTTTAAGAGACGCGTTGGGAAGGGTTTTTGCGGAAGATGATAATTTTTCCATGTTTCTTAGGAAAACCGACGCCGATGAGCCCGGTCCTTTCGACGTGTATCTAACCCTGGACGCCGAATTAACCAAGCGCGTGGAAGAAAATCTGGAAGAGGCCCTGCGCCGCCATGAAGCCCAAGCGGCGTCGGCGGTAGTTTATGAGATTAAAACAGGAGCCATTTTGGCGATCTCCAGCCGCGGCCGCCCCGGTGACAATGTTGATCCTAATTTGGCCGTTAGCTACACCTTCGAACCCGGCAGCGTGATCAAGCCGTTCGTGATCGCGGCGGGTTTAAGACAGGGCGTTGTCCGGGAAACCGATGAGATTGATTGCGAAAACGGGCGTTACTCTCCCGTGCGGGGCTTGACCATCGAGGATCATGAGCCCCAAAGCGTTCTTCGGTTGGGAGAGGTTTTGGCCCATTCTTCCAACGTGGGCTTGTCAAAAATCGCCATGAAGATAGGCGCCCCTTCTCTGTTTTTTACGTTGCGGGCTTTTGGTTTCGGATCCAAGGCCGCCATCCCGATGACCGGGGAAGCCGCCGGAATTTTAAGATCGCCGCAGGATTGGACACCGATGAGCCTTCCGATGATGTCTTTTGGTTACGAAATCGGGGTTACCCTGCTTCAGTTGACGCAGGCCTATGGGGCGCTGGCCAATGGCGGGGTGATGCTTGAGCCGCAGATCGTGGGGCTGGTGACTCCTTATCGAAATAAGCGCCATCTTTATCACATTGAAACCCGCAAGGTACGCTCTGCGTTGCCCAAGGATATTGCCAATCGCACCTTGGCTTTAATGAGCGAAGTTGTGGATTATGGAACGGGTCAGGCGGCCCAGATTCCGGGTTATTCTGTCGCGGGAAAAACCGGAACAGCCCAAAAACTTGATCCTAAAACAGGCAAGCACTCCACTCAAAACGTCATCGTTTCTTTTTGCGGGGTTTTCCCCGCGGCCGATCCCAAAATTGCCGTCTGCACGATGCTGGATAATCCAAGAAAACCCAAAGTGGCTTGGGCGAGCGACCTGGCCGTTCCCCTATTTAAAACCATTGCCCAGCACGCGATCGTGATCATGGGCGTTGTTTCAACCGCACCGCAAAATTCATGACAAGAAAGACATTGAGCGGTCTTGTTAAAAAATTTGGACGCCACCTTCAGCCGCTATTTCCAAACAATGGAAAAATTTTTATCAGCGGCGTCACGTGCGATTCGCGCCGGGTTAAGCCGGGCGTTATTTTTTGCGCGCTTTCGGGGCAAAAGACGCATGGGCTTCGTTTTGGGCAAGAAGTGATTCGCAGGGGCGCCCGGGTTTTATTGATAGAGAGGCCTTATTCTAAAGAGGATTTCAAAAAAATTGGACCTCGTTTAAAAAAAGCAGCGGTGTTCGCCGTTTCCCGGTTAAGGCCCTGGCTGGGGGAGTTGGCCAATTGGATTTATGACAATCCTTCCCAAAAGCTTAGGGTCGCGGCCATCACGGCCACCAGCGGAAAAACCACCACCTGCTATCTTATGGAAGCCATAGCTAGAGCGGCCGGGCAAAAGGTTGGGGTTCTGGGAACAATCAGCTATCGTATTGGCGGCAAAAGCCGCGGGGCGTCTTTGACCACGCCCCAGCCGGATGAAGCGATTTCGCTTATGGCTGAAATGGTTAAAGCCCGGTGCCGGTTTTGTTTTATGGAGGCGACGTCGCAGGCGCTGGACATGGGGCGTTTGGATGATTTGCAGATCAATGGCGCCATCTTCGGCAATTTAAGCCGCGATCATCTGGATTACCATAAAACGATGCCAAAATATTTTGAGGCCAAAACCACGCTTTTTGAAAGGATTCTGGCGCAGTCTTCTAAAAAAGAATTGTTCGCGGTGATTAATCATCATGATCCCTGGGGAAAAAAATTGGTCGGACGGTTGAAAAAACATCCAAAGATTCGGCGGGTGACCTTTGGCATCAGCCCGGAACCCTCTTGCGAGGTTTGGGCGTCCGATATCCGCCTTGGCTTGAGAGGAACGGATTTTGATCTGCATATCAAAAATAAAAGTTACGTCGTTAGGTTGCATTTAATCGGCGGCCACAATGTTTACAACGCCCTGGCCGCGGCGGGCGCTTGTTACGCCATGGGATTTAGCGTTCAAGCGATCGTCCGGGGACTGGAAAACTTAAGATCGATCCCCGGCCGTTTGGAGCAAATTTGGCAAGCCAAAGATTTTACCCTGCTGGTTGATTACGCTCATAAACCCGATGCGCTGGACAACGTGCTAAAGACATTGAGGCGGATCCCTGAAGTCCGGCGCGTTATTGTTGTTGTTGGCTGCGGCGGGGACCGCGATAGGGGCAAGCGCCCGATCATGGGCGAGATTGCGGCGCGCTTGGCCGGTATCGCAGTTTTTACGTCGGATAACCCCAGGAGCGAGAACCCTGAAGCGATTTTGGATCAGATCGAGGCGGGAGCGAAAAAAGCCGGACTTGTTAACTATAAGCGCTTGGCAGACCGGGCCGAGGCGATTGGTTGGGCGATTAAAGAAGCGCGGCCCGGCGACGCGGTTTTAATCGCGGGCAAAGGTCATGAGACTTACCAGATATTCCGCGATCGCACGATTCATTTTGACGATCGGGAGGTTTGCCGCGGGATTTTGGCGAAGCTTTAATTTTTTCGTGGATTATTTAACTATTCGCACCACAGGCAGCCGCAGAAATGTTCGCCACGCAATAAGAGATTTTTTGGCAGGTTCGGTTATGCTTAATTTTAAAAAAGTGGCAGCCCTGGAGCCCTTAATCTCTGGATTCCAGTGCTCGATAGAGCTGTCTAGTTTGCCGCCAAAGGCGATACTGAACCTTCGGGTTTTTTTTGGGGATAATTTTCCCGAGGTCCTCCCCCTGGGTACCCACCAGATGAACTGGCTTTGCATGGTTTGAGTTTTTCCTCTGGCGATAATAGACATTTGAGAACTGATTTGATCCAGGTTTAGAGTTCGCCGGCCCCGGTTTCTAAGCTCAAAGCGCACTTTTTGAAGGGTGCCTTGCGCGTTGTATCTGACTGATTGCGAAAGGAGCCGGGCTGTCACCTTGGGCGGTTGAACAGTCCGTCCACCTGTTTTTTCAAAAACGATTTGAACGGTTTGTCCTTTTGTCAGCGTCGTTTCATTGGCGGTAGCGCTGACGCTATTAAGAACGATGGCCGCGGCGGCTGTTAAGAATCCTAACGTTATTTTTTTCATTTGACCTCCAGAAAATAGAAAAGGACCCGCCTTTACGGCTGGGTCCCTCCCTCAAGTCTCATTTTACCACGACGCGCGCTGTCAAGAACCGACAAAAGGGTTGCCGGCCAGGGGAGGTCAGTAGCCCGATGTGATCCAGACGGTTTTAAATTCGAGGTAGCGCCGGATGTAGTTGCGGCCTTGAGCTTGGTTGAACCAGTCAAAGTCGGGATTGGTGTCAACGGCCAGGCGTTTGACGTTGGAAACGGAGAGCTCCTCAACGCGTTTGGCCAATTCCGGAGTTCCGGAGAAGTCCAGCATGCCAACGCCCCGATGCTCGGCTAAAACAGGCGCCAGCTCTTCGTGCTGCCCGGTCACGATATTAATGACGCCTGCCGGCACGTCCGAGGCATCCAAGACCTCGATGAAATCGGTGGCGCTTAACGGGTGTTCTTGGGACGGCACAATGACCGAAGCGTTGCCGGCCGCGAAAGCGCCGGCCATTTTGGCGACGAGTCCCAAAAGCGGATTTTTTTCCGGCGCGATGAGCGCCGTCACCCCAATCGCCTCCGGGTAAGTGATGTTGAAATCGGTTTGGGTCACTGGATTGACGGTGCCCACATATTTGTCCGCCCATCCGGCGAAATGGATCAGTCGTTCCAGGCCGGCTTGAACCTCGTGGCGGGCCTCTTGTTGGTCAGCGCCGGTCTGAAGCGCGATTTTTTGCGCGAATTCCTCGAACCGCGAAGAGAGCATCTCGGCCATCCGGTAGAGAATCTGGCCGCGGTTGTAAGCCGTTATTTTAGACCATGAATCCAAGGCATTGGCTGCCGCTTCAACGGCGTCGCGGATATCTTTTCTGGAGCCGCGGTTGACGTTGGCCAGGAGTTTTTTGCCGGTATGATCGTAAACTTTATAGTAGCGGCCGGATTCGCTGCGCACCTGCTTGCCCGCGATCAACATTTTGGGAGTCTTCCAAACGGGGTGAGGGGTGAGGGGTGAGGGGTGAGTAAAAGAATTTTTTTCTTTAATTTCTGACCCCTGACCCCTGACCCCTGACCCCTCAATTTTCAGGTATTCCCACAATCCCTGCACTCCTCCCTCTCTTCCAAATCCCGACTCTTTGTAGCCGCCGAATTCCGCGGCGGCGTCAAATTTGTTGTGGCCGTTGCCCCAAACCGATCCCGCTTTGAGCGCGCGCGCGATTGAGATCATTTTGGAAACGTCTTTTGTCCAGACGCTGGCCGCCAGCCCAAAACAGGTGTTGTTGGCCAGTTCAACCGCTTCTTGCGGCGTGCGGAAGGTCAGGATGGATAAAACCGGGCCAAAAATTTCTTCGCGCGCGATGGCGTGCGTGGGTTGCACCTGCGTAAAAATGGTGGGGGGATAGAAAAAACCTTCCTGGGGGCAGGCGCTGGGCGCCTGCCAGATTTTGGCTCCTTCCTCAATTCCTTTTTTGACGTAATTTTTAATAGTGTTTAGTTGATCGAGGTTGTTGATGGCGCCCATGTCAGTGTTTTTATCCATGGGGTCGCCGACGCGCATTTTAAGAATCCGTTCTTTTAAAAGCGCGACGAATTGTTCCGCAATGCTTTCCTCTAAGAACAACCGCGAGCCCGCGCAGCAGACTTGGCCTTGATTAAAAAAGATGGCGTCAATTACACCTTCAACCGCTTGATAAAGCGGAGCGTCCGCAAACACAACCACCGGCGATTTGCCGCCCAGTTCAAGCGAGAGCCTTTTGCCTGTTCCCGCGGTGGCGATGCGGATGCCCTTGCCGATTTCAGTCGAACCGGTGAAAGCTATTTTTTTGATGCCGGGATGCCGGACGATCAAATCTCCGGTGCTGCTTTGCCCGGTCGTGATATTGACCACGCCCGCCGGCAGCCCGATATCCCGGCAGATTTCGGCGAATAACAAAGCGGAAAGAGGCGTGGTGCGCGCCGGTTTTAAAATCACGGTGTTGCCGCAGGCCAGGGCCGGCGCTATTTTCCAGGCCACCATGAGAAAGGGAAAATTCCACGGAATGATTTGGCCGCATACCCCGAGGGGCGAGGCGTCGCCCGGAACCTGTTCGTGGATTTTATCGGCCCAGCCCGCGTAATAGAAGAAGTGGCGGGCCGCCAGGGGGATATCAAGGTCCCTTGTTTCCCGGATCGGTTTACCGTTATTTAAGGTTTCGACAATAGCCAGTTCCCGCGCTCTCTCTTGAATCACGCGGCTGATCGCGTAGATGTATCGGGCGCGCTCCGCCGGAGCCAAAGCGCTCCAGGTTTCAAATCCCTTTTGAGCCGCCGCCACCGCGCGGTCCATATCCTCTTTTCCGGCCCACGCTATCTTGGCCAGCGTTTTACCCGTGGCGGGATTGATGGTTTCGTAATATTTGCCGGAAATGGGCGGCGTAAATTCGCCGTCAATGAAAAGTTCGTATTGAGGTTTGATCTCAACTTTGACCGTTTCGGGATTCGGTCCGTAATCGAAGAGTTTCTTTTTGAGATCAGAGAATAGTTTCATTTTTTATTTTTTCCCATCCACCATCTATCATCTACTATCTACTATCCCTTCGGCACATAGTCATAACTTTCATACTGTCCTGTTTCGAAATGATGAAGCTGGCGCACGATGTCATCTAACAAGCTGGAAGCCCCGATCCTAAACAACTGGGACGTCAGCCATTCGTCGCCCACGGTTTCTTTGACCATGGCCAGCCAAAATAAAGACTGTTTGGCCAAACGCAGTCCGCCGGCCGGCTTTAAGCCGATTTGGTAACCCGTTCTTTTGTGAAAGCTGTCAATGGCGTGAAGCATGACCAGGCCGACCTGGGGCGTGGCGGCGGAAGGTATTTTTCCGGTTGAGGTTTTGATGAAATCCGCTCCGGCTTGCATCGCGATTTCGCTGGCGATCCAAACTTCGCTCAAGCTTCCCAACTCGCCGGTTTCCAGAATGACTTTTAGGTGCGTTTCGCCGCAAGCCTCGCGGATTTCCGCGATCTCTTCGTAGACACGGTAGTAATCTCCCGACAATAAAGCGTTGCGGCTGACCACCATGTCAATTTCATCGGCGCCCAGGTTGACCAGGGTTTTGGTTTCTTCGACTTTCAGTTGAAGCGGGGTTTGGCCGTGAGGAAATGAGGTGGAAACCGCCGCTACCTTTATAGGGCTGCCGTCCAGGAGTTTTTTGGCTTGGGACACCAGATTGCCGTAAACGCAGACAGCGGCCACCTGAACCTCGGCGTCATTGGGGATGGGGCGGATAGCTTTGCGGATAATCCGTTGCAATCGTCCCGGCGTGTCCGCTCCCTCCAAGGTCGTCAGGTCTATCATGGTGACCGCGGCTTTCAACCAAGCGGCTTGGTACTCTTTTTTAGGCGTTCGGGTTTTGGCGATTTTGTCGGTCCGGCCCGCGATTCCAGTGGCATCCAGATGAAGCTGGCTTAAGATATGAGGATCAAACGCGTGAATCGGATTGCGTTTGAGTGTTTTTTCCAAGGATGCTAGATGCTCGTTCATCAAGCCATATTTTACCAGGAAAAGACGCGCTGATAAAGTAGGGATAAAATAGGGACAGACACTATTTATTTTCTAATAAATAGTGTCTGTCCCTATTTTATCCAGGTTCCTTCTTTGTTGTTGAAACTGCATTTAACGTGAATGGCGACTTTGTGACGGCGGGCCAACTCCAGGCTTTTTAACTGCATCACCTTGGCCCCGGTTTTGGCCAGCTTAATCATGGCGTCGTAGGAGATGGAGCGGATTTTTTTAACCGAGGAGCTGTCCCGCGGGTCCGCGGTATAAACTCCTTCAACGTCGGTATAAATTTCGCAGTGACCGGCTTTAAGAGCCGCGGCCAAAGCGATCGCGGTTAAGTCGGAGCCGCCCCGGCCCAGCGTGGCGATATCGCCTTCTTTGGTGGCGCCCTGGAAACCCGCGACTACGACCACTTTGTTTTGGCGCAAGGCTTTGCGGATTTTTTCAGGTCTGATTGCGGTAATTTCGGCTGCGCCAAAGTGTCCGTCGGTTGTGATGCCGGCCTGGCTTCCGGTCAGCGAAACGGCCCGGATCCCCAAGGACTCCAGGGCCAAGGCGAAGAGGGCGATGCTGACCTGTTCCCCGGCGGCCAAGAGCGTGTCCAATTCGCGGCCGGCGGGTTTAGGGTGGACGTTGTTGGCCAGGCCGAGCAGATCGTCGGTCATGCCGCCGGGAGCGGACACCACCACCACGATTTTTTTTCCGGCCTTTTTGGCCTTGGCGGCCTTCCGGGCGGCCAGCATCACTCGTTCGGGGTTGGCCACCGAGGTGCCGCCAAATTTCATGACGACTAATTTCGCGCGGTTCATGCAGGCAGTTTATCAACATTTTTTACGGCTGTTTTTTTTAATTTTGGGCATTGCGCCCCCAAGGTTCATCCTTTAAAGTAGGGATGAGTTAGGGACACATTATGTTTTGGCGGACGGCCCCATTGTTGAATCTATTTTTTGTTTTTTTGGCTCCTGATTTTTGTTTTAGCCTTGAAATTATTCTTGAACAGGTCAAGGGTCGCGTTGAGGTGGCGAGCAAGGCCGCTCCGGCCTCCTGGCAGCCGGCGCGGCCGGGCATGGTTCTTAAAATCGGAGACCGGGTTCGCACCGCCAGGGCCAAGGCCTCCATACGTTTTGGGCCGGACCGGGTGGTGGAGTTGGGGCCAAGCTCGGCCTTGATGATTGATCTTTTGACTGAAGAGAAAAGCGGGGTCAAGCTGGTCGGCGGGAAATTGAAAGCTTTCTGGAAGCAGTTAGTGGGGCTTAAGACAGACTTTCAGGTGGTGACCTCGGTCGGCGTTGCCGCGGTGCGAGGAACGGAATTTGGGGTCGGTTTTGATCATGAGAACAAGGCCATGGACGTGGAAGTTTATTTAGGCAGTGTGGATGTGGCCACCTTAAGGGGAGAGGCGGTGACTCTCGAGGAAGGTCAGAGGCTGGTTGTGCTTGAAGACGCCCCCCTGCAGGATCCTCAAATGATTGATGGGCGGATTTCGGGCTCGGTGCGCCTGGAAACCCAGCGCGAGGTGGCGCTGGGGATGAACCGCGAGCAGGTTCAAGCCGCCGCGGCCTATGAAGCGCGCCTGGCCGAATACCAGGAAGGTAAAACCATGCTGGACGCTTTCGGGGTGCGCGTGCGCCTGGAGGAATACATCACGCGGCCGGCGGGCAATCAGTTCAAATTTGTGGTTCTAAACGAGAGGCAGAGCCGTTTTGATTATTTTTATTATCTGGGCACTTTCAACAAGAGCCTGCCGGCTGATTTGTCCGTTGCGTTAAAAGAGATTGACGGCCGGACCGGCTCGGCGCCGGAATATTACCAGACCGCCTATGAATCCGTGCGTTCCAATACCCAGGACTCGATTCAAGAAAACGCGACGGGCGGGCATTTAGTCGAGCAGACGCTGACTGAAGACGAGGTTCTTTATCATCCGGATGCGGATACCTTTGAAACCATCAGCGCGGGTTCAAAATTATGGAAGACGCTTTTTGACGATTACTCCTACAAGGTCAATGGAACTGAAAAGTTCGGCTGGGCGCCTTTATCGGGCTCCAATATCCAGGCCTATGATTATGACAGCTTTAAAACCAGGATTTTAAACACCACCACCATTGAAAAAGGCGGCGCCCTTTGCGCCACTGCCGCAACCTGTCTCTCCGTTGAGGAGCAGTTAAGGCAGGCCGCTATCACCAGACCCGATGGATCGGACACATTCCATGACCGGCTGGTGATTGCTTACCGTACCTCGATCGGCGGCGCGATCGAGTTTAGCGAAACGTACGATTTCTACGTAGTGGATGACAACGGCAATTTGGCCAAAGACGCGGATTTTTCCGGCAACACCAGCGGCAAAGAATACCTGGAAACTCTTCTTAAATGGAATTACCAGCAGGCGATCACGGCATCGGTATTTGGCGGCCGCAAGATTGATTTGGTGGTGGAGCCGAAGATTTTAATGAAGGCGGGACTGATTCAGTGATTCCTATTTTGTCATTGCGAGGAGTGGCGCTGCGGGCGCCACGACGCGGCAACCTCATTGAAGGGATTTTTCTTTTTATGAGATTGCCGCGGGCACTTCGTGCCCTCGCAATGACGACTCTATGCGTTACCTCTATCACCTTTCTTCATGCCGAGGGTCCCGCCAATTCCCCCTGGCCCATCTTCCGGCATGATCCCCAGCACACGTCGTCAACAACTTTTGGCGGTCCCATGGTGCCCAGACTGAAATGGAAGGTATACCTTAGGGAAAATGGGGAAGATCCTAATTTGGTTCATGTGCGTAACGGCCGCGGGGTTTCTATTGATGGAAACGGAAATGTTATCGCGGCGATGGGCAATGCCGTTGTGGCGTTGCAACCCGCGGACGGCGCTGTGATCTGGGCCAGCAGTTCCACGAGTTTTGGGATAAATCCTTCCACCACCGCCCTGATCGGCCGCAACTACACTCAACCTTTAATCACGGATACGGGAAAAATTTTCGTTTCAAGCGGCGATGCGGCCAGCGCCATTTTCGCCTTAACTACAAACAGAGGCAGCCTGGTTGAGGGAAGCGCCACTGTTTTAAAAACCGGGGGTTCGGCTGGTGAAACCGCCAGTCTTGCTCGTGCTCTTAACATCAGCACAGGCAGTCCCGCCGTATTGCTGGCCAGCGGAGGAGATGGGGCTCTTGGGGATGAGAGCGTCACATTTTTTCATGCCGTCGTTTCTACGGGAGGATATAAATGGAAGTCTTCATTCGGCGGCGCTACCGCTAAAAAAGTCAATGATGTGGTCATTTCTACGGACAACAACAGGGCCTATTTCGCGCAAAGCGAGAATAGCGTTGTCTCTTCCGGCAGTGTAAGCGCGGGAGTTTTTTCGAATTTCAGCGCCTCGCTCGAACCCTACGCCATGATCGTTGGCCCTGACGGCACGATTTATGCCTCTAAAAAAGGCGGTTCGGCGTGCGGCGGCAACTCCTGTTTTGCCGCCATTAATCCAGCCGATGGCACTGCTATTTGGACAGCTTTGTCCAGCGCCACGGTGTCTGATCTAACCATGCCCATTGCTCTTTCGGGAACCCGGCTTTTTGGCGCGCATAGCGTTGCCGCCAATCAAGGCGGCTATGTGTACGCTTTTAATACCGCCGATGGACAAAAACTGTGGGAATTTAATGTTCAGTCAGCCATGGGTAATAACCAGGTTTTACAGGTGGATGCCATGGGCACCGCCACAAAACACGGCAATCCGCGCGCTTTGACAATATCTCAAGGAACAACGCTTTATTTTATGGCTGCTGGGCACGAGGGAACATCCGAAGTTCCTCCTGTTGAGCGCCGGCTTTTTGCTCTTAACGCTTTAACGGGAGGCCTTCTGTGGAGCATTCCCTTGGAGCAGTCTCCAACTCTGGAAGATGATGGAACCGGCAATGCCAACACCGGCCGCATGGGCCAGGTGGTGACCGGCGGCTCCGGTCAAATTTATCTGCAAAGCCGCCATCTGATTTATGCGTTCGAGGAATCGGGAGTAACCAGCTTTAGCGTGGCGCGTTCCACGTCCAACCTAACTCCCAACGGGTCGGTTCTTTTAACGGTTCAGGTGTCGCCCAGCTCATCAAGCATTCCCGTGGAGATTTCGTTATCCAGCAGGCCAAAGCTGGGCGCCAGCAGTGTTGAGCTTATTGGCGTTGATCCGCCATCATTTTTTCAGATGACCAACAGCGTGGGCATAGCAACATTCTCTTTTAAGCTGGCCGACTCCGAAGAAACCACGCTATTTAATGATCTCACTGCAACGGTTACCGTTAATATTCCGGGTTTAGTGGCGCAATCAACGGGTATTTTTGTGGAAACCAACGCCGTGGATCATTATGGTTTTTCGGTTCCAACCCAGGTCGCGGTTGGCGTGTCTTTTAATATGCAGGTTTTTGCCAGAAACAAGTACGATCACACGACGACCAGGGGTGAAAATATTAATCTTTTGCCCATTCAATCTGGTTCTTCAGATGTGGGGGGCACAGGCAATTTGTTTACCAATTCTTTAACTGTTCCCAACGGCGGCGTTAACGCCGGAAGCGGCACCGTCACCAATCAAAATTACAACCGGGTGGAAAACATTCAAATAAAAGCTGTTGGCCAGACAAGCAATGCCACTGGGTATTCTTCAGTCATTGATATTGTTGGACCCGCGGCTTTTCAAATTGATGTTGCCAGTTCGGTTTCGGCCGGAAGTCTTTTTGTCACCACCATTACCGCCATTGATGGTTCGGCCCAGAGAGTGTGGGGGTATTCCGCCACGGTTGGCCTTTCTTCTCTTAACGCGGCTAGCACTAACACCGCGGGCGGGGGAATTCTGGGAGTCACCAACGCCAATCTTTCGGGAGGCCAGGTGGTGATATCCAACCAGTCCTACACCAAGGTGGAAAATATCAGGATTAAGGTTCAGGATACGGCGCTAAATGTTTCCAGTTTATCAAGCACCGTGACCGTCAGATCGGGGAGCGCTTCCTCGATTGTTTTGACCGCTAATCCCGCCTCGATCATCCAGGGCCAGACTGCCCAACTCACGGCCGCTCTGCAGGATTCATTTTCCAACAATGTCGAAGGGACAACGGTGACCTTTGCCGTGGCCAAAGGTTCGGGAACGCTTTCTCAAACAATCGCGGGTTTGGCCGCCGGCCACACCTCCACCACCTCGGTCACCGGATCCAATGGCCAAGCAACTGTTTTTTTTGGGCTTCCCGCGGGCCTGACCGAAGCGCAGACCAATGTCGCCAGCGCCGCGGTCAACAGCTTGCAGGCCGCCACCACGGTTTTCGTGTCTATTCTGGTGACTTCCGGAGGAGGCGTTATTGTTCAGTCGGAAGATCCCAGGACCAAGGTGACTCTGCCGGCCAATGCTTACGGGTTCAACGTGCAGATTAACTTAAAGTCCAAGGACGCCTTGGATGCCGCTAAGAAATCCAAGACGGACGCGGCCTTGGCCAAAGGGATCGGGCTGTTTATTCAGAATTTCGCCAAGGAGGTTCTGGCCCTGCGCCAATCGGACAGCCAGGAAGCGGGCCAGTCCAGTGAGTTGGTGACGCTGGAGTTTCCTTTTGATACAGACGGCGCTTCCAATGTGACGGTCTCGGCATTGGGCAGTTACGGCCCTTCGGTTTTGATTCCGGCCAGCGCCCTTCGCGTATTTAAGCTCAATGAAACCAGCAGTGTATTTGAAGAGGTGATGGAGGGAAATTTTAACGTGGCGGATGTCAGCGGCAAGGTGGTTAAGGCCAAGGTCAAGCTTCCCTCGGGCGTTTATTCGCTCGGCGTGCCGCCTTATGTTTCGGCGCCGTCAACCGCCACCACGGTTTTAACCTCGCAGATGACCAGCGGCGCCACCGTCCAAGTGACGATTTTGCCGGGAACTTTCGGCGCTGACGTCGTGATGGAAACGACGCTCCCCAACGGCCTGTCCATTCCGGCTGCAAGCGGCGCTTCCAATCGGAGGGCTCCCGCCGGCGCCGGGCTTTATGTGGACGTCAGAAACAGGGAGGGGCTGCAGCCTTCGGGCCAAGTTAAAATCGTTGTTTCCTACCGCGCCGGCGATGTCACGGGCTTGACGCAGTCCAACTTAAAGCTGGCCCGTTACGATCTCGCCTCCTCCCAGTGGACCTTATTGGAATCTCAAGTGGACACTTTGGCTAAAAAGGTGACCGGCTACACCGGCCACCTTTCCTTGTTTGGTGTTTTTGAGGTGACGCCGCTGGCCGACCTTTCGGCGGCCAAGGTTTATCCCAATCCCTTCCAGCCGGCGCGGGGTCACGGCGTGATTACTTTCGCGGCGCCGGTTGACACCAAGATTTCCATTTTCACCGTTTCCGGGCGTCTGGTTAAAAAATTGGAAACCGGCTCAAGCGGAACTGCGACCTGGGACGCCAGAGATATCGAGGGAAACCAGGCCGCTTCCGGAGTCTATCTGGCGCTCTTGGAAGGCAAAGAGAAAAAGACGCTTAAGGTGGCAATAGAACGATGATTAAAAGAATAGGGGTCAGGGGACAGGGGTCAGGGGTCAGCAAAGGCATTTTTTTTCTTTTATTTTTTCTCACCCCTCACCCCTCACCCCTCACCCCTTCTCTCTTATGGGCCGGCACCCTTCCCACC
>JACQJO010000060.1 GCA_016205025.1 Elusimicrobiota bacterium | reverse complement strand
TCACCCCCCTCATTTAACCAGCACCATCTTGACCGGTTTCTTTTTGTCCGCACCCGGGGCGTCGATGGAGGCGAAGTAGACGCCGGAGGCCACGTCGTTGCCGGAGTCATTCTTGCCATCCCAGTGGAAGTAGTTGTATTGGCCGGCGGCTGCGGTATCGGTAAACTTTCGAATCAAGTCGCCAGCCAGGTTATAGATCTTAATCGTGGCATTGACAGAGCCGGAACCTGTAGGAGACACCACGATATAGGTGCCCCGGATGGTAGAACCCACTCCCGATGTGCCTGTTCTCAAGGTGACTGTCTTGTTTTTTAAATTAAAGGGATTGGGGTAGTTATATTGATTGTACTTGCCACCGGAGGCGACACCACCGGCAGCGGCGATGCCCACTCCGACTTGAGCGCTTCCTGATCCATGGGTTAAGGGGTTATACACAAACTGGCCGCCCTGCACAGCCGCCGCCATAGAACCGTACTGTGGCAAGGCCAGCCCGCTATACGCCGGGGTTGTCTGCAAATTGAAGGCTTGGCTCGTTAACGGATCGATCTTAGCGCACACAACCGCTCTATCGGGATCAATATTAACCCCGGTTGTCTGCGATTTCCAAACGCCGGCCACCGCATCGTAGAGCCTAAAACGCAGGCCGGAAAGATTTCCGCCCACCTTTTCTCTGTCGTAAGAGGCGCACAACCGAATCGGGGTTCCTGTAAACTGAATGCTGGAGACATCAATCTGGTAGGCATTACCCACCAAGGTGGAATCAATCTGGGTTCCGGTCAATGAGTCACTGCTTTTGGCTGTAATAGCCGATGCCGGCACAGTATTAGTATTGAGAGTATCAGAATCCGCAATGATGCTCGAGCCAGCCGTAAAAACAACCGAGGTGTTGTCTTGGACATCGTTTTCTGTGCCATACGGCTCAATGGTCATCTCATTGTCCTGAACGCCATCTTCATCCTCATCGTCATCATCACCCAGCAGGGCGATGGAATCAATCGGGCGTCTGGACGCAAAGGGAACCCTAACGCCAAAACTAACCTCTTTGTTCGCCACCTTACCGCGATAATCACCCACAACGCGCAGAACATAAGTCAAGGTTGACGTAAAGGAGCTTGCAGACGCCGTATAGGAATATACCGTGTCAGAACCTGGAACCGCGCTAAAGGTGAAAGACGCCACGCCCACGCCATCATAAGGGGCCTGATCAATCCCGGCTGACTTAATCTTGTAGTCAGAGGTAGGCAGTATGGCGAAGAACCTAAAGTTAGAGCCATCGGGCTTAACAAAAACCTCATGCTCGGATAGCGCTTTGGCTTTCAATAAAAAGTCAATGGGAAACACCGTGCCGTTAACAGCCGCCGTGGACTGGCTGATGACTTTTTTGCCCCGGCCGCCGAACACGAAAATTTTGTAAGTATTGCCCGGTGTCAAGCCCACAATGCTGTAGTTAGGCTTTGAGGGGTCGGTTTCGGAAGATGTCTTTACTTTAAAAATCACGGGAGGATCTTGGGGATTAGCGGCATGCGCCGTCGCATCCAAAGCCACAACCTTAGCGTTTTGAGCCAGAACCGAGAAGGGAATCAAAGAGTCATAAACCCGGCCCTGCACAATGCCTGGAGGCAAATTACCCAAACTAAAGTTCGTGGTGAAAGAGGCGCCGGCCGCGGCTCCGGCCGCGGTCACTTCAACCTCTTTTCTTTGCTTTAAATAACCTCCTGCCTCCACCGTCACATAGTAAATGCCGGCCGCCAAACCATCAAAGCGGTAGGAACCGCTGGCATTAGGAGTGACGCTCTTTGCGGGTGATCCTTTGGCTTTGAGGCTAACTATAGCCGTAGCGGTTGAAGGAGTCACTGTGCCCGCAATGCCGGCTCCCGAACCAAAACTGTCTAAGTCAAGGTTCTTGGTTGTCGTGGAACCATCAACTCCCAACGAAGCCTCAAACGCCAGCGACGGGTAGTTGGGTGTTGTAACGGCGGCAAACACCTTTTTGTTAGCTGGGAGTCCCTTAATTTCATACCACCAACCCGAAGGAAACGCGGTGCTGATCATGGCACTGTAACCATTCCAGTCACCGGTTCGAACCAACCGCTCGAAATCCATACCCCTGGGAACAAGTTCCGCTGGGATAGGGGTGACCATGCCGGCGCCCAACACCTTGTCGTTTTCATCTTTAATGGTCACAACCGGTATAAACTTGACGAATTTGTTGAAGTCGCCGCCGAACTGCTCAAAATCTCCTTGGCGGATAATGTTGCAAGGAGCACCCGAGCAATTGCCGCTGATTTTACCCACCAGAGCATGACCGGCAGCGAGACTGGGCGGCGTTAAATCCAGCGCAATGGCCGAAAACGTGGAAACGCGGTTTCCCTCGTTGCGGAACACCTCTTGAGAATGCTCTGCCGCGGCTGTTACCGGCACATTCTTGCTGGAATGAAGAATCGTAAAATAGAATTGAGTGCCGCCCACGGGATCATTAGGGTTGCACGGCGGATGATCGCACCAACCATACGCATCGCCAAAACGCACAAAGTAAAAGTCGTGGCTTGACCCTGTCGGGATATTCAGCGGGCACCATTTATTGTCGGGTTTTAAGCCACTCTGACAAGGATAGGAATTTGTGTCGGTTGTTGATTTCTGCACAATTCTGTTTTCCCAATCATCACTATCATCCTGAAGAATAATGGCTGCCCTGGCGGCATCCATCAGGGTTCCGGCCGGAAGTCTCAAGCCCCTAAAATGCTCTCCTTCCGCTTCGCCCCATTCGCTTAAGACCTGATTTAATGAAGGAAGGCCGGCGGTATTAGCCTGGAACCTGACGTACTCGGAATCCACAAACTGGACGTCCTGATAGGAATCAGCATCCCCCACTATGGTCACAATGGGTCTTTGGTCAGGATTAGTATAGTTGCTGTTGCCGCCCCATGTTTGAGCCCCAAGCTTATAAGATCCGGGCAAAAGTCCGCCCAGCACAAAACTTCCGTCGTTAGCCACCTGGGTCCAACCCCAGCCGCCATGATCCTGCACGGGTGACGCATTAATATTGGCGCTCACATAGCCATCGCCGGTATCTCCTGGAAGAAAAACCCCGCCGCCCGCCGGCTTCTTGAGCTTGCCTACCGCCCTTCCGGCCTTGGCAAAGGTAAAATTTTTAACCGCGGTTGTGCTGTTGGTTAAATCAATCTGATCACTGCCGCCGCCCTCCCGCACAACGCCCCAATAATTGGAGTTAATCTGAAGCCAGAACCTGCCTGTCGAAGAAACATTGATGGCATAGTCATAGGTATTGTCCGCGTTTTGGGTATCGTCATCGCCGATAACATCATAACCGCCGCCACGCCAGCAATCGTTGCCCGAGTCGCTGGTGCACTGTTTTTGAGCTGTTAACACGATGGGGCTGCCCTGCAAATTGGCAACGCCGGGAAACTTGAGTTTTCCCCGAATCACTGCGGCGGCGCTGGCGGTGCTGATAGGGACCACGATGGTGATGGAGCTGACAGCAACATAGGTGCCGCTTCCATTAAAGACAAACAGATTGTCCCCTAAAGCGTTGGTGCGCACGGTGCCGCCGCCGTCCGTGATGATGTTGGAGGTGCCGACATGGACCCGCAGGTCATCAGCTTTACCCGGTGGATTGCCTTGGCAACCGCGATGACCATCCCAGTCCCAACTCCATATACCGTCAGCTCCGGCATTGTACTGCACGCCTGCGTTAGAAAACTGGGTCCAAACCTGAACAGAATAATTGCCCGGCCTCATGCCGGTAATTAAGGTGTATCCTGTAGTGGCCTGAACATTAAAGTTGCCGAGCCCGCCACTGGAAACATCTACTCCATTCTGGTGGAAATTACTGCCATCACAGGCAGTGACAGCGGGATCGGCGTGCCATTGGCTGCCATCTTGCCAGATATTAATCCAAGCATTTGGGATAGCCCGGCCTTTGCTGTCTTGAACCCCCACTCGAATCTGGCCGTCGCCGCCAGCCGCTCTTAAAAGCTTAACCTGTTTAATAATGGTTGCGCCTGTGTATAAACCGATGTCGTTATGGGTTGGCGTGTAGTTCGGGGACGCCAATTGAGTGGCGGCAGTGCTCGCAAAACCTTCAAAACATACCGGGTTTGGGCCATAGGTGCAACCTGCGTTCACGTCCAGATAATAGGTATTACCTGATTGCAAGCCATAAAACTGGAACCGGCCTTGTTGGTCCGAGTTGGCCCAGCCAACATCCCAAAATGTGGTGGCGCCCTGCTGAAGACCCCTTTGTTTTAGACGGATACCAGCCCAAGGAACATACCTTGTGTTGGGCGCCGTATCGGTGCTTTGAACAACTCCATCTATGCTGACATCGCTGCTGGTCTGCCCTGTTGTATTACTGCCGCCTCCGGAACCCGAAACTTGAGCTGTGTTTCTATTGGGCGGCAAACATCGGTCGGCATCGCTAAAATCTAAGGCCAGCGTATACTCACCGCCATTGGCCACGGCTTGCGTTGTGCTGGAACTGCAGCTAACCCCATTGCTAAAACCGCTGGCTTTATAAGTGGTCACCGTCGCATCAGCAGGCACATTGTGAAAATTAGCCACACCGCTGCCCGCGCCATCCACCTGTGCAATCGTCAAACCCAAAGGCTCGCGCGAATCTTCTCTCTCAAAGTTAAAACAGCCCAATTGGGCCGCGGCTGTCAGATTAATCTTAAACCACGCCACCTCGCGGCCGGCGTCTTGGTCTAAAGTAATCGTCGTTTGCGCCGCCGCCGGACTGGTGGTGGTGTCTAATCTAAAATGGGGTCCCCAAATCTGTTCTGTCAGGGTTGGGAAATAGGCTTGCGAACTGGCGCCGACATCATAACTCGGACCATTATTTAATGCCAAAAAAGTGGTAGTGCCGTCAATCTTAGTTTTTAGAACTTTAGTATTAGGGCCGATGCCATTACTGGAAAATTCAATAGCATACACCTCGACACCGGCTAAATTACCGCCCGAACCATTTTTCACCGCAACTGTCAAATCAACAGCAAAACTTAATCCGCTCCAAGCAACCGCCAGCGCAAAGGCTGTCGCAAATTGTTTGATAAAAAATCTCTCTGTTTTATTTTCTGTCATAGAATCCCCCTCTCCCAACTTTTTTCTCTCCCCACAAAACAACATTGGTCAAGCTTTGTTCCCAAATTTTTATTTGTCAAGACCCAACTTTTCACCATTAGTGAAAAACTCTTCTCCCACTAAAACCTATACCCCAAGCTCACCCGATGGGTATTGCCAAGATTGCCGAAGGGCACAAAGGCGTAATCAATGTTAAGGCCCATGTGCTTAAACCCAAGGCCCGCCGCGATGCCGGGGGCGGGGTTGTCCTCTTTGAGTTG
>JACQJO010000059.1 GCA_016205025.1 Elusimicrobiota bacterium | reverse complement strand
GGTCAGGGGTCAGCAAAGGCATTTTTTTTCTTTTATTTTTTCTCACCCCTCTCCCCTCACCCCTCACCCCGTCTCTCTTATGGGCCGGCACCCTTCCCACCGCCGATTTTTTAAATCTTCAATGGGACGCCCGTCCTTTGGGCATGGGGGAGGCGGGCAGCGCTTTGGATAACGGCGGCAGCACGCTTTACTTAAACCCCGCCTCCTTGAGAGGTCTAGGGAAACAGGAACTTTTTTTCACTCACGCCATGCTGGTTCAAGGGATTGCGATGGATTACGCGGGTTACGCCGTTAATTTGGGCAAGAGAAAGTTCGCGGTCAGCTACGCCGCGTTGACCTATGGATCAATCGAGCAAACCGACCTCGCCGGCAACACCGTCGGGCAGTTCTCGCCGCGCGACGAGCTTTTGGGCCTGACTTACGGATCCCGTCTTGCCAGAAAGCTTGATTTCGGCGTGACGGCTAAGTATGTCCAGTCAAAAATTACGCAGAAAGCCGAAACCTGGACCATGGACGCCGGATTGATGCGTCCGATCAACGGAAAAACCAACGCCTCGGTGAGCGTAACCAATTTAGGGGGAAGCCTGAAGTACATAGCCAAAGAGGAGAATCTGCCCGCCAAAATGATCATCGGCGCGGCGCACCGGCCGCACGAGAGTTTTTTAATCGCGGCCGATCTTTATTACCCGCTGACCGATCTGGCGCCTTACTTGGGGCTTGGTTCGGAATATATCGTCGTGGTTAAGGAAAACATGAAGCTGGGCATTCGCGGGGGCTTGAATTCCAAAACGCCGGACCTGGGGGGGCTGGCCGGAATCAATCTCGGGTTCGGGCTTAAGATGAACTCCGTAGCGGTCAACTACGCTTACGACCCCTTTGGTGATTTTGGCGACGCGCATTTATTCAGCATGACGTATGGGTTTGGGCAATGAAAAGTTCGCAGTTGAGCGTTGAGCGTTTAGAGTTTTGCAAAAAAGTTCTCTTTTTTATTTTTTTAACTTCCAACTTCCAACTTCCAACTTCCAACTTTCTTAATGCAGCCAAAGCCTACCCCATCTTTGATTCCAAATTGATGCTGGGGCAGTATTTTTTCGAGGGCAAACCCAGCTCCTGGGGCGGCAATATCGACGCCAGCTACGCCCATGCCCTGCGGTTCAGCGAAGAGCTTTCCTTTGTTCCTTTGGCGCTGATGCGCTACCAGGGCACAAAAAGCGTCACTGATCTGGCCGGCGGCGGCCAGCTTTTTCAGGACTCCGCGTCCGCGGCTGTTCAAATGAAAACCATCATCAAGAGGGGCAAATTGAAATTTAAACCCTCCCTGGGCTATCGCAAGGAAATGCTTCGGGAGTCCAAGGACGAAGCCTGGGGGGACGGCCTTTTTGATTTTGCGAAACCTTCGGCCGGCATGGAATTTGAGTATGTTTATTCGCCCGAGCGCTACGGCGGCTTCTCTTTTGATTTCTATCAGCTTAAATTTCCCAATTATCAATCCTTGGAGTCGCAGCGTTCCGAGTTAAAAAGGGAAAACGCCCAGGCCCGCATTCTTGATTCCAATAATTATGTTTTAGGAGCCAATTGGAGCCTGCCATTACCAGTTAGATCTTCCGTCGGCATTCTCAAGGTTGATTTGGCCCGAAGGGATTATCCTTATCAAAACATCGTTTTGTCATCGGGAGAGTTATCCAATGAAGAGAGGAAGGACGGCATTCTGACGGTCAGCCTGGTGGGGCGCGCTGTTTACCGAATGGGACGCACCACGAGAGTCGGCCTGGGGGCCGTTGCGCAAAGGCAGCGGTATGCTTCTAACCAGAACCATTACGATTCGCGCGGCGCCAAGTTTACCGCGGATTATTATGATTACAAAGAAGAAACTTTTAAGCCGAAGGCGGAATTCGCGTTCGGCCGCGCTGGAGCCGTCTATGGGTTGACCTTGAGTTACACGCGGCGCCAGTATTTAAACCGCAAGGTTCAGGACGCCGGGGGCCGGTATTTAACCGATAATATTTTCATTCACCAAAGAGGCCTGATCTTAGATGTCGCGTTTCCGCTGGCCGGAGAGTTAAAGCTTTTATTGTCGAGTTCCATCGCGGATTCCTCTTCCAACATGGCTTACGAAAAGATATTCCGGTATAACTACACGCTGTCTAATCACCTGCTTGGTTTTTCTTACGGTTTCTGATCGCCATTTCTCAGCCGTTTCCCTCTATTTTTATGGTAGAGTCACAGGACGCCCCTATCTAGAGGGGGCGTGAAGTTCAGAGCTAAAATTGAAAACGGAGGACACAAGTATCAATGGCTAGAAAAACGAACTCAGCCTTCATGAAACCGATGAGGCCCGACGCTACGCTCGCCGAGGTTTTGGGAAGCAAACCGCTTCCAAGAACCGAAGCGGTGAAGAAAATCTGGGCTTACATCAAGAGAAATAAACTTCAGGACACGAAAAACAGGAGAAACATCAACGCGGACGCGAAACTCAAAGCAGTCTTCGGCGGCAAAACAACCGTCACGATGTTTGAGTTGACGAAGTTTCTCAACAAGCACCTGAACTAAAATCGAACCCCTTTCCCTCTCTATGAGGGGAGGGTGGGGGGTTTGCTTATCCTTTGTTCTATCCTCCCCCGGCTGACGCGTCAAATGAGCCTCCGGCGGGGGAGGGATTAACAAAATATTTTTCCAAAGACCCCCACTACATTCCTTATCGCGGCCGGCTGTTTCATTTTTTTTGGCCGCTGACTCGTTACGTTATCACCAACACCTGCGCCGTTTTGGCTTGGGTTTACCTTTATATTTTGAATAAGACGGTTGTCATCGGCAAGCAGAACGCGTCGCAAGAACCCAACACCCTGTTGTTGCCCAACCACCAGACCATGTTGGACGGTTTTTTGGTGGGGGTCGCCGCTTTTTATCCCAAATGCTTTATCAAACCTTCTTTGTTTCCCTGGATCCCGGCGGCCTATGAAAATTTTTACAACAACCCTTTTTTGGCTTGGTTTTCAGATAATTGGAAATGCATTCCCATCAGGCTGGGGCGCAAGGATTACGCCGCCATGCGCCGCATGGTTCGGTGCCTGCCCGGCGGCCACATGATTATATTCCCGGAAGGAACCCGTTCCCGCGATGGACGCATTCTGCCGCCTCGCCTGGGAACGGGTTATTTGATTTGCGAAACCCGTCCCCGGGTTATCCCGGTTTGCATGGATGGCATGGACAAGGTGCTGCCCGTCGGCAGCAAGGCGCCTCGTATCGGGCGCACCGTGTTCCTTTATTTTGGTAAGCCCGTTGATCTCGCCCGATTTTACGATTTGGCCCCCTGCCGCGAAACCTACGAAGCTATCATGAATGAAATTTTTATCCAGATTAAGCGCCAGCACGGGATTTTGACGCGCTACCGTCGTTACCGGCGTCATTTGACGGCCAAGAAGCCTTTTTGGCGCCGGCTGTACGCGCCTTAGAGTTGGTATATGGCGGTGGGGGTTATCCTATTTCTCTTCCTATCATCGGCCTGGGCGCAAGAGCCTTTGCCTAGAGTGGGCCGCATCACGATTGAAAGAATCAATGTTTTTGACCCCAAGCAGCCCGGAGAAAACAGGCCGCCCTACATCTGGGTTAATAAACTGCATATTTTAACTAAGGAGCATGTTGTCCGCCGCGAGCTGCTTATGTCGCCCGGGGATCCTTTGGATAGATATTTGCTCGAAAACAGCGAGCGCAATCTTCGCGGTTATCCTTTCATTAAGGACGCCTGGGTTGCGACCAAATCTATGCCCGACGGAACCGTTGATTTATCCGTCAAAACGCAGGACACGTGGACGACGGACTTTTCACCCACGTTTGGTTTCGGAGCCGGAGAGAAAAAATATGGAGTGATTCTGCGGGAACGCAATTTTTTGGGTTTAGGTAAGACGGTGGATTTAAATTACGTGGACGGTTTTGGCCGCCTGGCCCGCGAGATCGGTTACCGGGATCCTCGGATCGCCGGAACCAGGTTTTCCGGCAGGATCAATCACGCTGATTTCGGCGCCGGTTATGACACGGAGGCCTTTATCGGGGTCCCCGTCTATTCTTTAGTGTCGCCTCTTTCCATGGGAATTTTGGGCCGTCACAGCGCTGTCGTGGATCCTCTTTTTGCCCGAGGAGGAGAAGTTGCCCGTGTTTTTAAAGAGCGTCGTTTCTATGAAGTTTCCGTCGGGCACCCGGTCGTCGCGACCACGCGCCGGGCTTTGAGGAGTTCTTATGGCTTTGGAATCGTTAATGAACAGTTCGGATCTTCGGTAACCGCGTCGGGATTCACCCTGCCGGAAAATCGTAAATTGCGGATGCTTCATTTGAATCTTTCTTATGAAGAGGCGGATTTTTTAAAAGAAAATTGGGTCAATCTTTTTGAGCGTTATGAGGATTTCAACTTGGGGTTTCAATCCCAAATCCGGTTGAGTTATTCGGCCAAAGCTTTAGGAGCGACCAGAGACGAGTTCCTGCCCAAGATTTTGATCGGCAAGGGCAAGAGTCTGGGGCCGGGCCGATTCGCACTGGCCGAAGGCGAGATTTATTTTATTTATGGAGGGCGAGGTTTCAGCCAAGTTGTCAAGTCGCTGGGCGCTTCCTACCATCACAAGAGGTTTTTGCACCCCAAAAATACCGCTGTCCTGCACGCCGAGGCGTCGCAAGCCTTGAGGTTAAGGCAGGATTCTCAATTGCTTCTGGGAGGCAACGCCGGTTTAAGGGGATACCGCTTCAATGCCTTTACCGGCAATCGCAGCGTTCTTTTTAACGCTGAAACGCGTTTTTATCTTGTCGAGGATTGGCTTCATGTCGTTTCCATCGCCCCCATTTTATTTTGGGACGCGGGGTATGTTTGGCCCATGGGCAAGATCAGGCATTTTTCGGATCTCAAGCACGATGCCGGATTTGGATTTAGATTTGGGTTGACCCGCAGCGCCACAGCTCCGGTTGTCCGCATGGATGTTTCTTACGCTTTCAACCGCGCAGGAACCGTTCGGGACCGGTGGGTTTTTTCAGCCGGCATTAAGCATGCTTTCGGACCTTTCACGAACTCGCTCGGCCGCGTCAGTAGAGAGTGACGCGGCTTCCCCGCTGATGCGGTGATTTTAGTCACACTCCCCAAAGTCTAAAAAATTTAGCCCTGGACAGCCTCGGACCCTCCTGGTACAACTATAGTGGAATCCCTTTTGGCAGAGAGCGATTCATGACCAAAAAGATACTCATCGTCGATGACGACCATAGCGCTCGAGAACTTATCCGTTTGATGCTGGCCAAATATGACTGCCAAGTCTACGAAGCCGTCAACGGCCAGGAAGGCCTGGATTTGGCCGTCAAAGAAAAACCGCAGTTAATTATCACCGATCATTTAATGCCCAATTTTACCGGCTATGAACTTTTAAGAAGGGTGCGCGAAGACGGCATCATGAAGCGCACGCGTTTTATCATGGTCACCAGCAAGCATTTTGACACCGAATTTCCGGAGCTTTTGCGTTTAGACGGCTGCGATTTTATTTCAAAACCTTTCCACATCGCTTCCCTCTTGGGGGCCATAGAAAAACTTCTAGGGCCGCTTCCCTTCCGTATATAGCGAGTAATAACTTAAAAAAGAAGTAATTAGGTGATTAGGTGATTAGGTGATTAAGAGATACTGTGCCACATAGAGCAATTGATCGGCCAAGCTTAAGGCCGAATTAACGGGCTGTCAACGATTTCCTCCTCGCCAAGCCCAAGTTGGTAGAATCTTGATGCCAATGTTCAACTTCCCTGGTATAAAATTTTTCTCTATTGACAAATCCCTCGCAGTAGAGCTAAAGTTAGAGTGTCAACCCCAGGGAATGCAAATTCCATGGGCCCCAGGCTCTG
>JACQJO010000055.1 GCA_016205025.1 Elusimicrobiota bacterium | reverse complement strand
GCTTTCCTTATAACGATCGCTCGTTAAAGGAGGATTCAGCCTACAGGGGCGAACGGGAAATATCCCCTGGTTGGTACGTGTCAACCAACTAGCCTTGTAGAGCATTATTCTGGACACACGGAGGAACGGACATGAAAAAAATATCTCTTGCCTTGACAGCTATTTTAGCGGCGCTGCTTCTTATTGGACACGCGGCTCTTTGGGCCGCCAAGCCGCCAAAGACTTGGGGCGCAGCGGAGTTTGTGGCGGCTATAGAAAGAAACTTTCACCGTCCTGTCGCCGGTTCGCTAACCAAATCTTACGACGAGACCGTCAATCTTAGCTTGAATCCTCAAGAAACAGCCGAGCGTTTGAAGGACTCCTTTGACGGGGAAGCAACCCCTCTGCCCAGAACCAGACCGTCAAAAAAAGGTTCTCGAGAAATCGCCACGTTGACTAGAAAAGCGGGCCGACTTTTCAATGGCCGACCCGGCGAATTCACCATTGAACCGTTAACGGGTCAATACGGTCTTAATCAACCTAGGGTTTCACTAAAAATAAGACGATATAAGTTCCTCCCCAATATTCTAATCACCATGAAGGAAAGGGATATCGAGCACTCCTTTAATCTTCAGACCAGAACTCGCAAAACTCCTCGGCTATTAAGTTTTTGGCAACACTTCGCAACCGCTCCTAAATATCCGCCCTTCTTAAAAGGCGATGTATTGCTAAAAACCTACTACCATGAAAACTTGGGAACCTTTTTAATATCCAACAACGAGGTGCAGATTTCCCCTAGCAATGGCGCAACAGGCACAGAAAAACTTGTCATCCCTCTTAGAGGAATCATCCGTCCTCTGGCCGGACAAGCCGAACGGGCCGCCAGGATCGCTCTTCGTATCCTTAAATCGGTGAGGCGATGAAGAAGTTCCTTCCTATCCAAACGCAGCGGGAAATCAGAGGGGTCACATCTTGACTTTTGACTTATTCCGTCAAAAGTCAAGATGTGACCCCAAAATGTCAGAGGTTATTTCAAAACTTTTAAAAAGAGGTGCCAGATAAATGCGAAACATTTTTCTTTTACCGCTACTTATAAGCGGCATTCTAAACGCCGAACCAAAGTACTTCACCCCTCAAGAATTCTTGGCTTCTTTTAAAGACAATCATCCGCAAACTTATCGGTATTATTGGGATGAAAACCGACAAAAAAAAGTGGGGATAGAAGTGGCCTTGCCCGAAGCCCGCGCCGCGATTCATAAAGCATCCGAACAAATCAGCCGGACCTCCCGACGCCGCATGCTTCCCATCCCAAAAGCTGCGCCATCAAACCCTAGCCAAGAAAGAGCCATTCTGACTAAACTGAACGCGCAGCTAAAAGCCGCTTTTTCCGGGCTTAAATTAACTAAAGGTTACCAGGGCCGGCAAAGAGTATTCCAAAGCCGTGATGGACGCGCCTCCTTGACCGCCGTCATCCGCCGCCACGGAAAAAGCGGACGGCGGGTGGAACTTCGCCTGACCGAAAAACCTTCCAAAAATAAGTTAGTGGGAAACAAAGAATCTGGTTATCAGCTTGAAAGCGTGGCCAATGTTCTTTTAAACCGCCGCGGACGGCCGGCCTGGTTCACCAATCTACATCAATCCATCCAGGTAAACAGGTTCGAACTGCCCTGGATAACTATCGTTAACGGACCTTACGACAAGACAGGGCCCTGGTCTTGGCAAATGACCCTTAAAACCCGGACAGGAGCCGAACTGGTCTCCTTTTTCAAGCCGTCGTTTCTGAATATGGCCAGGCAGCCGGTTCGCGTGGCTCAAATTGTGGGAAAACTTTTAAGGAGATAATATGCGAACTACTTACAAGATCGGTATCTTAAGTTTAGGTTTAACAGCGGGGATCGCGACCCTGGCTCTTGCCTCGTTGATTAGAGAGGTCAGACCCTTTCAAGCCCTCGGTCCTTCCAAGTTCCTACAAATAAAGGGCTGTCCGGAAAATCTGTTTGAAAAAGAAGACGCTGTTAAGAAAGCCGTTACCGACAAAATTCTAGAGGAGGGGAAAACGGAGAAGATGAATCTATCCAATTTTAAAATCGCCTCCTTTCCGTCTGTCGAAGAAGACGGATCGAAAATAATCCACATTTTTTATTCTTTCGATATCACCCGGCCAAAAGTTATTAACACCATGATCGGACACTCCAGATTTAACACTCAATGCCAACTGCTATGGGACGACAAAACTGTCGTTCAACCTATCAAATAAGTAGCGGAGGGGTCGCATCTTGACTTTTGACGGAATCCGTCAAAAGTCAAGATGCGACCCCAAAAACTAGGTTAGTTTTCTTCTATCCTTTTTCATTGTTAGGTAGGCGAGCAAAAATGTAAACGCCAGGAAGGCGGCCAGCGTCACGCCGTCTTCCCAGTGGTGATCAGTCAACTGGCGGACTCCCAGGGCATCGGAGAGTCCGGCCATGGCCAGGAAAGCGAGCAGAATGCCCATCAAGGCGTCTCCCGCGATGATGCCGGAAGCCAAAAGAGTTCCCTTTTGTTCCGCTTCAGCCCAATAATTTTTGGTCACGCGCATCGCCACCCAGAAGATTAAGCCGCCCAGCATGATGGCGGCATTGGTGGCGATTCCCAGGTAAAGCCCAATCGCAAAGGGAAGGGAAGAAATGCCCAAAAGCTCAACTACGCCGGCCATCATGATTCCGAGGAATACCAAGGCCCAGGGGAGCTTGCCGTCAATGATGCCTTTGACCAAAATCGCCATGATGTTAGCTTGCGGAGCGCGCAGTTCGCCCATCTTGTCGTCATAGGAAATAACCTGACGGTACTGGTTTGACTCCAGCCGCGAAACGTCGCCCTCAACACCCCGAAACATGATCCATTCGCCGCCGGCCGGAGTATGGCCTTTCAAGAAAACCTTGCCTTCCAACGCGGCGCCATTGGCCAAAAGAACCAAATTAAGGCCAGCTGGAATCAAGCCGTATCGAGGCGACTGAAAATAAAGGTTATGGTTATCCGGGTCCAGGGTCAACCCCTTGGGATAAACTAAAGAAGAAATTTTGGCTCCGCGGGTGATGCTTACGATCTCTTGGTGAGTGAAGGCGGCCTTGCGGCCGTCCAGCGTCAAAAAAAGCACGCCTTCCTGGCTTTTCTCAAGCAACTTGCCTTCCAGCCTGCGATCCCCGGCGGCACGGGGGCGCCGCCGGCCTCTTGTGGGATAGCGCCTTGTTTGCTGGCGCGAACCCAACGTTAAAACATCCAAAGCGGTAATCATCGGGGTTCCATACGACTCGAAAGCCAGGGCATGCACCGCTTTCTCGCCCTGCCCATTATTAATAACGACCTGCATTTTCTTTAAAATCGGCGTGGCCTCGGTCAGTTTACCGGCGTAAGTTTCCCGAACAATGGGATCGGACCGAAAATTAACGCGGCCCTCATAAACCGGAAGGGTGTTTAAACCGCCGCCCTGCAACAGCAACAAATAAATCGTGCCCACGATGGACATGGTGGGAACAATGACGGCTAAGAGTTCCGCCAACTGCTGTTTCCAGGGGGTGGCGCCCAGCAAGAAACCGGTTTTCAAATCCTGTGAAATATCGCCCGAGGAACAGACCGCGATGCAGATCATGGCGCCGGCGGACAAAGCCACCACCATGGCGGCCACGCTGGTTTCAGGGGTAACCAAACCGGAACCGACCAGAGTCAAGCAGACCGCGAGCAAGCTGGTGATCGTCATACCGGACACCGGAGAGGACGAACTGCCCACGATCCCTACAATCCGGGCCGCCACCGTGATAAAGAAAAAAGAAAACAGAATCGCCACGAAGCCGCCCGCAAAAGAAAGCGTGCCGGCTTGGGCAATGCCGACGCCGCGCGCCACGACATAAAGAACGGCCCCGATCGCGATCGCCATTAAAAAAGAGCCGCCAAAAACAATCCACATCGGCAGGTCCCGGTCGGTGCGCGGCTCCAACGTCCGGCTCTTTTCCCCGATACGCCTGGCCAAGCCCTTCATGCTGTGGCCGAAGGAAGAAATGATCACCGGAAACGCCTTGATCAAGCTGACAATGCCGCCCATCGCCACCGCTCCCGCGCCGATATAGCGGATGTAAGCCGAGGCGATCTGCCAGGAGTTAAGCTGGCTGATCGGTTTGGCCGCGGGGGGGATGATCAAATCGGGAGCAAAGCTTCCAACCAACCCAAATAGCGGCATGAACACGAGCCATCCTAAAACGCCGCCCGCGAACATATAGGCCGCGATTTTAGGCCCAATGATAAACCCAACGCCCAAAAGAGCGGCGGAGGGCTCGATGCCGACGGCGCCTTTTTGGAATCTGGGAATCATCCACATCGCTTCATCCTTCCAGAATTTAAGCCCCTTCATTAAAAACATATACAGCGCGCCCAACCCAATGCCGTTAAAAACATGTTTGGCGCGCACGCCGCCTTCCTCTCCGGCCTGCAGAACCTGGGCGCAAGCGGTGCCCTCCGGAAACGGCAGTTTACGGTGCTCCTTGACGATCAGGTAGCGCCTTAGAGGGATCATCATCAAGGCGCCGATAAATCCGCCGATCAACGTCATTAAAAAGGTCAACATGACGGAAGGAAGGTTGGGAAGCTGATGTTCCGGCACGCCGTCCCAGCGCAAAAGATAACGCAAGACCAAAAATCCCGGAATCGTAAAAATGACTCCAGCGGCCAGGGATTCGCCGGAAGAGGCGATAGTCTGAACCATATTGTTTTCAAGGATGGTGCCGCGCTTTAAAACCCCTCGCAAAATCGCCATGGAGATGACAGCCGCTGGGATAGAGGCCGAAATCGTCATGCCCACTTTCATGCCGAGATAAGCGTTAGCCGCGCCAAAAACAATGCCCAATACGCTTCCAAGAAAAATCGCCCGGAACGTGAACTCCGTCACGTGCTGTTCCGGCTTGATAAAAGGCGTAAAAGCTTCTTGGCGGCTCTCTTTTTCTTTCTCTTTGGAATGCTCCGTCATCGAACCTCCTGTCTTGGCGCAACCATTTTCCCTAAGGGTCTGTTAAGGAATTAATGATCAATTTGGAGGCCCAGATTTGCGCTGGATGCGAGGAGCGAGGAGGGCGCATACTTGAAAAGTATGTAACCGACCGAGCGACGAAGCAGCCGGTGCAGATATGGGCCTCCCCGAAGGGCCAGGGCACCTTTGGGCTGCGACTTTGCCAAATTT
>JACQJO010000054.1 GCA_016205025.1 Elusimicrobiota bacterium | reverse complement strand
GGCCGTCAGCGCTCTCTGGGATTGGCGGGGTCTTAAAATTCTTCACTACCGCTTAGCGGATTTCATTGCCCGGACACTGGTCTGGCCGCCGCCGGGAAGGCAGGGATTAAGGGAGGTGAATATTTTTCCCTAATGTCCAGTACATCCTCCTCTTGCATATAGGGTTCATTCTTTTGATAATGGTCAACAGTTGAGAAGACTCGGATTCGAGGAGGGGAAGATGGAAATAAAAAATTTCGTTCTGGCCGTCCTGTTGCTAACCGGCGCAAATCCAATTATAAGAGAAGCGAACTCAACCCGCCTGGGCGAATCGTCCTTGCGGCAACTCAACCAACGATTTGAACAAAAAGCGACAAAAGAGAAAGACAACCTGGCCGCGGCTATTGAAAAAATACTCAAAGACGTTGAGCAAACCAACAAAAATGTTATCGAGCTTGAAGAAAGAATTTCGGAGCTGATTGAAATCGCGGGGCGCGGCTTTGATCCCAACTGGGTGGTGGAGCAGGCTTTTCGGGATATTTTTTGGAAGATTCATTGGTTAAACGGCATCGGCAGCGAAACCAACCGGATCGAAAAATTAAACGTTACCGCCCCTAACCCAGAGGCCCAGGCCGCGGCGCGCAGACTGGCGGCCGTGAGCGAACTCATTTCACGAAGGCTTGGCGCGCTCGACCGGGAAAAAACATGGGAACTGCAGAATGCGATCGCATTCCGGTACCGGCGTTTCGTCCCCCACGCGGATAAGGTCGCACGAGATGTATTTTGGCTTAAAGCCTTGGCTGGCGGCCTTGATAAGGCGAGCCAGGAACTCCTTAAAAAAATATCCGGGAATTAACAAAATTAAAGATTCATGAAACTCCTAGAACACGAAGGTTTGACTTTCGACGATGTTCTTTTGGTGCCCCAGCGCACCGATCTCGCCAGCCGCAAACAAGCAAATACCGAGACCGACCTGACTAAAACATTTAAACTGCAAATCCCGGTCATATCCGCCAATATGGACACGGTCACCGAGTCCGCTATGGCGATCGCGATGGCGCGCTTAGGCGGAATCGGCATCATCCATCGCTACCTTTCAATCGAAGATGAGGTGCGCCAAGTCAGCAAGGTTAAACGCTCGGAATCCATCGTCATCGAGGAGCCTTATACCGTCACCGCGGATCAAACGGTGGAAGCGGCCTTAGCGGTTATGAAGAGATTCGGCATCCGCGGACTTCCGGTCATTGACCGCAAGAAAAAACTGCTTGGAATGCTGACTTTTCGCGACACCTTGTTTGTGGAAGCGCCCGCCCGCAGAAAAGTCAAAGACGTCATGACGCCCAGAAATAAGCTGGTGGTGGGCAAAAAAGGCGCATCAAGCGAACAGGCCATAAAAATTTTAGAAGCCAACCGCTTGGAAAAACTTCCCCTAGTTAACGGAAACGGAACACTGGCGGGGCTAATCACCGTCAAAGACATTATTGAGAAAAAAACAATGTATCCAAAGGCGATTAAAGACAAAAGCGGGCACCTGGCCGCGGGAGCCGCCATAGGCGTTAAGGGCGACTATCTGGAACGAGCTCAAGAATTGGTTAAGGTTGGCGCCGATGTTTTAGTTTTAGATATCGCGCACGGGCATGCTTCCTACGCGATAGAGGCGATCAAAAAACTTAAAGCCAGGCTGGGTTCCAAGGTTCAAATTATCGCGGGCAACACGGCCACCTACGAAGGAACCAAGGATTTAGCCAAGGCAGGAGCGGACGCGGTTAAGGTGGGTGTTGGGCCGGGAGCCACCTGCACCACCCGGATCGTCACGGGCTCCGGCGTACCGCAACTGACCGCTGTTATGGAGGCGGCGCGGGCCGCGCGCGAAACAGGGGTTCCCATCATCGCAGACGGCGGCATCCGAACGTCCGGCGACGTGACCAAGGCTATAGCCGCGGGCGCTTCCACGGTCATGGCGGGATCCCTTCTGGCCGGAACCGAGGAAAGCCCGGGACCAACTATCAGCCGCGACGGCGTTAAACATAAAGTGATCCGCGGCATGGCTTCGCTCGGAGCCGCTTTAGGCCGAGCCGAACGCACCGGCGATGAAATGGAAGACGATGACATCCAGGGTGTTGTTCCGGAAGGCGTGGAAGCCCTGGTGCCCTTCCGCGGCACCGCGGCCGAGGTTGTCAACCAGCTGGTGGGGGGGTTTTGTTCCGGCATGAGCTACTGCGGCGCCAAAACCATCAAAGAAATGTGGCAAAAAGCCGTTTTCCTTAAAATTTCCCAAGCCGCCTACCTCGAATCCCGCCCCCACGATTTGGAAAAACCTTAATTAACTTCCTACTCAATTACAAAACGCCCTTCTTGATTTTGGCGCTAACGCATGCTATCCTTTAAGTAAGGAAAAAAGGAAGTAATACAATGATTGCCAAAAGAACTTACAAAAACCAGATAACTTTGCCTAAGGAAATTATCTCTCTATTCGGGGACATTGAGTACTTTGATGTTCAAAAAAGAGGTGACGAGATTGTTCTGCGACCCGTCGAAATCAAGGCCAAAGGAGAAGCGCTGGCCGCAATCAGAGGAAAGGTCAAAAAATTAGGCTTAACCGAAAAGGATATTGACGCGGCTATCAGGTGGGCCCGGCAAAAAGAAGCATCCTCCTAAATTGAACCCTCCCCGCGTTGTTCTGGATACCAATATCGTTATTTCAGCGCTTCTATTCAAAGGCGCCGCTTCTGCCATGACCAGCCTCTGGCAAGCAAAAAAATTTATCTTTTTAGCTTCCAAAGCCATAACCTTGGAATATTTGACTGTTTTGGCTTACCCAAAATTTAAATTGTCACAAGAAGAAATCCGGTTTCTGTGGGAATCGGAACTCCTGCCCCACATCGTCCCAGTTGCCGTCAAAAGCGTAGCGTCCATTGTCAAAGAGGACCCTGCTGATGACCAGTTTTTAGCCTGCGCTCATTGGGGACATGCCGATTTTTTAGTAACAGGGGACAAGCATCTTCTTAAATTGGATTCCTACAGCCAAACGGAAATAATACTTTTAAAAAAATTCCTATCAATCGTGAAAATTTAAAGTATCAAGCCTCAACACGCCGCTATCACTTTAACCAAAAATCGTAACCAAAACTCTCGATAAAAGTTGCCAGACGTCTCTTTTTAATAGCAATCTGAACCGAGGTGTAGCTATTTCGCAACTGCGCTCAACTTAAAAGTTCCAGTAAAGCTTGTTCAACAACATGAGGCGACGGGGCTGATGAAAACCCGCCCTGCGCAAAATCAGGCCGGCCGCCGCCTTTTCCGCCGAATTTTTCAGTCAATGCCTTAGCCAAAATTATAGCGTTCATTCCCCGGACGGCTAAATCCGGATTTAGTCCCAAAATAAAACCCATCTTGCCTTCAACTAAAACACCGTGAAAAATAATCCCGTGGAAAATCCTTCTTTCCCCGTCGTTTAAGGGGCGCAGTAAATCAATGCGGCCTTCGGCAAAAATTTGGATTTTATAAGGGACGCCTTTCGCTGTTTTTCCTTCAAGCGTTTCGGATGTTCCCAAAATTTTTGGCTTCTCTTCTTTTTTGATGGGGATGGGAGTTGCCTGTTTTTTGGATTCCTGCCATTGGGCAAGAGCTCGGCTTGAAGCGGCTTCAATCCTGCGCACCCCCGCGGCCACGCTGGATTCTTTTAAAACTTTGAAATTTTCAATCTCGGAGGTGGTTAAAACATGAGTTCCGCCGCAGGCTTCAAAGGATTCGCCGAACCGGACCACGAAAACCTTATCGCCATAGCGCTCCTCAAAAAGGGTCATGGCCCCTTGTTTGCGAGCCTCCTCAAGCGTCAGTTCTTTGCGTTCCCGCTTAACATTGGCCCGGATGGTTTCATTGACTAGGGCTTCGATCTCGCCCAACGCGCTGCCTTTCAGAGAGCTTCCGTGCGTAAAATCAAGCCGCAATTTATCCGGCCCCACGTAGCTTCCGGCCTGCGTCACGTGACTGCCGACCAATTTTCGCAACGCCCAATGCAGAAGATGGGCCGCGCTGTGGTGCTTGGCGGTCTGATTTCTAAATGTCGTTTCAACAACGGCGTTTAGAGTTTCACCCACGGACAGACGACCTCTCGTCACTTTCGCTTGATGAAAGATGAGGCCGGGAAGCGGGCTTTGAGTGTCGGTGACCTGCGCTTCGCCCTGCAAACCAGATAAAACTCCCCGATCGCCCACCTGGCCGCCGCCCTCGGGATAAAAGGGAGTTTTAGAAAGAATAATAAAAACGTCTTCGCCCTCCGTCGCTTTTTTCAATGGAGCCAAAGAATGATTGGCGATCGCCAAAACAGCGGCCTCGCCGCTTAAAGACTCATAACCCGTAAAATTAATTTTGGGGATCTTTAAATCTTCGCGCAGTTTAATGTACTTGGCTTCGAACTCGGCTCCGGAACCTTTCCAACCCTTGCGCGCGATATCCTTGGCCTTTTCTTCAGCTTGGCGAAAACCGCCCTCATCAACTTTAAAACCCTGTTCCCGAGCAATTTCCTTGGCTAACTCCAAAGGGTAACCATAGGTTTCGTAAAGATAAAAAAGCTTGTCGCCAGGGATCAGAAGATCTTTAGCGCATTCGCGCATCAGTTCATCCATAAATTCTTTGCCCCTGGCAAGAGTCTCAAGAAATTTTTCTTCTTCGGTTTTAACGACATTCACAATAGTGCTCAATCGTTGAGATAAATCCTTGTTTTCCTTAAAAGCAGGAAGATTGGCGGAAGCTTCAACTAATCCATAAAGAAAAGGCGCTGAAGTTACTTTCGCGTACCGCTCACGTCCATAACGGACAGCGCGCCGGATTAAACGTCTCAAAATATAACCCCGGCTTTCATTGGAAGGCAATACTCCCTGGCTAATTAAAAAAGCTGAAGCGCGGGCATGATCCGCGATAACCCGATAAGCGAAGGCCGGATGAGGTTCTTTTTTAGGATCACCACCAATGTTATGAACTAATCCTGTAGCATCCCAAATTTTTTGAAAATCAATAAACAAATCAGTTTCAAATACAGATACAGATTTTTTATCCTGTAAGATACAGGCTATTCTCTCTAGACCCATACCCGTATCAATACAAGGTCTATCTAAAGGTTTTAAGGCGCCATCGGTTTGGCGGTTAAACTGCATAAAAACAAGATTCCAAATTTCCAGAAACCGCTCGCAGTTGTCATGACCCGGGTTGCAATCAGGACCACAGCCCTTGTCCGCGCCAAAATCCCAATAAATCTCGGAGCAAGGACCGCAAGGGCCGGCCGAGCCCATGGACCAAAAATTGGAGTCTTCGCCAAGGAAAATGATCCGCTCCTCGGGCCTATATTTCTTCCAAAATCCGGCGGCCTCGCCGTCATCTTTGTAAACCGTGACCCAAAGCTTCTCTCGATCTAACCCAAGTTCCTTCGTTAAAAACTCCCAAGCGTAATCAATGGCTTCTTTCTTGAAATAGTCTCCAAACGAAAAATTGCCCAGCATTTCAAAAAAGGTCAAGTGCCGGCTGGTGAAACCCACGCGGTCAATGTCGGTGGTGCGCATGCAAAGCTGGCAGCTCGCGGCCCGGTCAATGCCTTTTTCCAGCCCCAGAAATCTGTTCTTAAACGGCACCATGCCGGCTGAATTAAAAAGAAGCGTGGGGTCCTGCGGAACGAGCGCGGCGGAAGGGAACCGATGGTGACCGCGGTCCTCAAAATAACGCAAAAATTTCTCTCGGATTTCAGCCGCTTTCATGGATTGATTATAGAAGAACTAGCTTGCGAAACCTTGATTTCTCAATTAAGGTATTAATATGCTGGAAGAAAATCCGCAGGAACACGCTTCTTTAGCCGCCAGCCGCTTAAAGGGAATTCTTCAAAAACTGGCCACTTTCGTGTGCGTGGACGTGGTGGATTCCACCGGCATGAAGGTTGACGAGGCCGAGGAAGACGTGATATTTAGTTTTCTGGCTTACCAAAAAATGGTGGAAGACGCCTTTGGCCGCCATGGCGGACAATTAGTCAGCATCAGCGGAGACGGCATCATGGCGCGATTTTCCAACGGCCAGGACGCGATCCTCTACGCGACTGATCTGCTGGACAGCTTAGCCAGGCTCAATGCCAACATTCAGCTTCTTAAAATTCCATTTAAAATCCGTATCGGCGTCAACACGGGGCAAATTTATTTTGATTCATCAAAACAAATGGCGACACTGCAAATTTTGCCTTCCTCAACCATTGATCTAGCGGGATACCTTCAAAAATACGCGCCCGCCAACACCGCCTGGATATCTCAATCAACCGTAGAGCAGATGGAGCGATCTGTTCCCGGAGTGCGCAAAGATCATCTGGACAAAAAATTCGGATTTACGATCTACAGCTATTCCGGCGCCGAAGACGCCTCCAAGCCCCCGCCCAAACGCTCCAGCAAAAAGAAAATTTTAATTATTGAGGATGAACCGGGCCAGGCCTACGTCCTGGCCCAGGGATTTCAGGCGGCCGGTTATGAAACCGAGATCGCCTTTGACGGAGAGGAAGGCCTTTTGCATCTTAAAATCTTCCGTCCAGACGTCATCGTGCTTGATATCGGACTGCCCCGCATGAACGGCTGGCAAGTTTTGCACGAAATCAAAGCCAATAAAATGGCTCCGGGGGTCTCCGTCATGATGCTGGCCCGGCGCTACCGCATGGAAGACATCGAACGAAGCTTCGCCATGGGCGCCAGCGGCTGCGTCAGGAAACCCTGCGAACTGCGCCATTTAATGCGAAAAATCGAAATCGTTTTAAACGATTAACCCCTGGAATTGACGTCAAATAAAGAGGGGAATTGAGGCAATTTTTTACTGTTTTTCCTGTAGATCACAAAACCCGCGCAAATGCCCAAGATCAAAACGGCGATTAGAAATATGACGGCGGGATTTTTCATAAAAGAACCCGCTCCCAAAAGATTTAATGTTTCCTTAGCGGCGGCGCGCACTCTGACCTCGGCATCCTTGCGCAGTCCTTTAATCGAAGCGCTCGCCCGTCGGCCCTCCAAACAAGCCAACGATAAAATAGCCTGCATTCTCACTTCGCTATTGGAATCACGCAGCATTTGGGTAACGGGGCCGATGGCCCGGCGATCGCCCATGGCGCCCAAAACATAAACAAAATAACGGCGAATCTGCGCGTCGCTCGTGCGCAGGGCCCTGATTAGAGAGGGAACGGCGTCCATGTCCCCAATTCGATAAAGCGCCCAAGCCGCGGCGAATCTTAAGGTGCGCTCCGGGTCATCAAGGGCGCTGACCAAGGCGTCAACCGCTTTGGCGGCTCGCAGCCGCCCTAAAACAACGGCCACATGTTCTCTGCCCGCTGTGTTTGAGTTGCCCAAAGCGCCGATCAATGGATCCGTAGCGTCAACCGTCATGCTTAGAACCAACTCCGTGGCTCGATCACGATCGGAAGCTGGGCCAAGGGTTAGAGCCTGGACGATAAAATCAGCTTTATCCAACTTTTTAGCTTGATCGCCGGAGGAATCCGCCTTGGGCGAGATGTGCCACCGATAATAAAAACGAGATCCCTCTTTTTTAGCCGCCTCGGCGGATTCTTCAGGCGTAGGCGCAGGTTTGGAATTTTTGCGGCAATAGGGACAGCATTCGGCTCCTTCCAAAACAGAACGTCCGCAATGAGTGCATTTCTTCACATTGCCCCCCATAAAAGCTTATCGGCAAGAGGGGGAAAAATCAACAAGACAAGGAAATTAAGGAAGAGTCACTTCGAGCGTGTTGCCTTGCGCCCGGACAACCTTGGCGGAGAGCTTTTGAGTTAACCTCTGGCCGATTTCCTGAACTCCGGTTTGACCCGAACCCTCCAAATAAATATCCAGCTTAGCCGTTTGGGATTCGTAGGAACGCAAAAACAAATCTTTAACGCCTGGTTCGCCTTCCAACATCTTCTGTAATTTTTCAAGAACGCCAAAATCGGCGACATTGGCGGCGGTCAGGGAAACGCTGGACTGGCGGGCCAGGCTGTCGCGCAAGGCATTGGCTAAATCGTTTCCGGATAACTTTCCGACATTCTCCAAAGCTTTTTGGATGGCCGCGTCCTCGTTGGAATCAAGGCCTGAAGCCTGGTAAGAAACAACGGTGAGGACTTCTCCGGTCGCCACGCGAGCCGCTTTGGCCGAAATGGCGGCCCGGTAGGATTTAAGGCTGCCTAAAAGATTGTTGTCCATCACGATAGGGGATGTTTTCGCTTCACCGTAAACAATGATTTCAGCCTCCAGCTTAACGCCCAAATTCTTCAGCGCCTCCGAATTGCTCTCGGCCTGATCAACGGCTTCATAGGCCTTAGCGGCCATGATGGCTTCGGGATCAACGAGTTTAAATCCGGTATTAATTAAAGCGCCGCTGATGGCGTTGGCGGCGTAGGTGTGCGTCGGCATATCCTCGTCTTTGACGTTTTGACCGGCCTGGCCCACCGCATCCGAAACGACAACGGCGATCCTGGGAAGCCCAACGGAAGGTTCCCTTAAAACATCGAAATTTTTCAGATCATCCGCCACTTTCTGGAAAAGGACCAAAGCGCGGATTTTGGTCGTATAGTAGTCGCCTTCGCGGTCCTCTTTGAGAACATCGTATTTCGAGATATAGCCCTGGCTGTTGGCCAAAATATTCTGCTCGATCGTCACCGCCTTATCAACTCTTGTCTTGGCCGAGATATAGACGCCGATGACTTTCTCTAACGCCTTTTTTTGCGCCTCCCTTAAAGAGCATTCCTTGGCGCCCCGCGCGTCGCCATTGACGACAGGGCAGGAGCCTTCAGCTTCCACAACCTCGCCACCCACAGCCTTGCCAACCTTCAGGCGGGGGGTTGAAGCACAACCATTAAGAAAGGCGACAAAGGCGACAAAGGCGACAAAAGGAAAGGTAACTCTTCTCATTTCTTGGCCCTAAATCCTATATCCTAAATTCTAAATCCTTATTTGAATTTAATTCCCATCATGCTCTCGAGACGCTTCTTGGGGATCCTCATGGTGACGACACAGCCATCATCATTAGTCCACTCGGTTTTCAAAATTTCGGCTCCGCTCAAAGTTTCTTGCAAACGGGTTTCCAGGGTGGAGTCCTTTGAAATCGCGTCCTGAACGGTTGTTCCGCCTTCCACTTCTATTTTTTTAACCATCGACAACATCTCAAACTGCGCCTTGGCAATCGCGGCGTCGCGGGAAAGGGAGCGCCGCTGCGTTTGATTGGGAAGAGCCGGGTCGGCTCCGCCGATACCGATAGATTCCACGTAACCGCCCGTTACCGATTCTTGGTCAATGGTCTGCATGACTTCACCTTTCTTCACTTTAGACTTGACGCCGCCGCAAGCCGCCAGAATCAAACACAAACCGCCGGTTATAACGTAATTTTTAGAACTCATTGTTTCTACCTCCCATTACTCCAATAATCTCGCTAAATCTCCGGTTGCCGGCGCGCGGGCGCCGTCTTTCATTTTACACTTGGACATCCCGTCCATGGCTTCCACAATTTCCATTTCACCTAATTTTTCTTCGGTTCTGCCGATAATGAGCCCGGTCGTCGGACTGCGAATCTCGCGCCCGAGTTTGAAAACAGTCAATTTCAGCCCGTTTTCCATTCCGGACTCCGCTCCGGCGTCAATATAAACAAAACCCGAGTCGGAATCAGCCACGCGCGTGGACCAGGGTTTTTTATTGATTTGAGACGTGATATTTTCCACCAATTGAGAGATCGCGGCCCGCAAGGATTCGCCCTCCAAACCTTCCTTATATCCTCCTTTGGTGCCCATGCCCAAAAACTGGCCGGTGGAGGACTTGGATTCACCCTTGCCGGAATCGGCATAAAGCACCTGGCCCGATTCGGCGTCAACAACGCGGATATCAACGGTCGCTTGAGCCACTTGGCGCTTGGTTTGAGTGATCAAGTAATCCGAACCCGTAGTTTGAACCCCAAAATTGGAAATCGCTCCGGTCACAATCGCGTTTAAGCCCAAAACCTTGCCCATTTGGGCCGCAGTAGCGGGATCAATGACTCCGGTTTGGCCAAGCTTCTGCTCCTCAAGGATTTTGTTAACTTTATCGCGCTCAACCACGATAAATTTTCCGGTTTTAACGAGTTCGGTAATCAAGATGTCGGCCGCCGCGGTTCCGAGGCGGTTTTGGCCGTAGGCGGTCTTGTTTTCAAAATCCACGACGCCGACGCGGCGTTTCGGGCCGGTATATTTGGATTCGACTTTTTCGGTGGGATTAGCCGACACCGTCTGCTTCATCTTCGTGGACTGCCTGGCGGCGCAACTGGAAAAAAAGGTGACAAAGGTGACAAAAGCAACAAAGGTGACAAAGGGAAAGGTTCTGATCTTAGACATTTATTTTCCTCCTATCACTTCTTACGGATTTTATTTAAATCCTGGACCAACAAGCGGACAACCTCTTCGGATTCTTCCCTCAAGGGGCTGCGCCTGATGTTTTCCATCACTTTCTCCGCATAACCTTCTACCAAAATTTTCTTGACTTGTGGTTTCTTAGCCGCGAATTTTTTATGGGATTTTTCCCGCTTCTTTTCCCAAACTATATCGCCCGTCTTGGCATCAACAAGTTTAAGCTTCAACTCAACTTTGCGGTTGGCGAACACGCCAAGGTTGACATTTTTAAATTCGAGCAGATCGCCGTAGAGCAAACCGTCTGCGCCAAGCTTGGCGCCCAGCTCCTTTGACCGAACACCGCCAAGCTGGCCGCCGTCCGTAATTCCCATTTCTTTAAGTCGAGAGTTAACGGTTTTAGCGTCTATCATTCTATACCCATGGCGATTTAAAGAAATCTCCAAAAGACTCCGAGTCACATCCGGCCCCTGTAAATCATTAGTGTAATTATGAAAAGGAAGAACAGCCACAACAGACGGAAAGAAAACTTGGGGACGACTGGCGCGTTTTTTGGTGGCGCAGGAAAAAAGAAAACCTGCCGCAAAAACAGAAAAAATAAATTTTTTAAATCTCATCAAGCAGAATTACAACTTAGCAAAATACGCGCCGGCGCAGGCAAGGCAAAGAACCGGACCGCCGATAATCCCAAGCCACGCCGCCCAACCCACCTTGCCGATCAGCTCCTTTTCCCATTTATCGGCCAAAATCAAAACACCATCCGGAGTTTTGCGCACCAGCAAAGGCGAGGAGAAATCGCCGCCGGCGCCGTCTTTGTCGGCATCCAGCGTTTTCATTTTTTCAGTGCGCTAAACCCTTTCCTTAGCGGTTATTTCAGGCAGGGACGCCGGTAAACCCAGCGTGTATTTTTTTCCACAAGGGCGCCAACGATATCCAGGTACTGCTCGGGATAAGACCAATCGGGATGCAGACTGCGGTAAAATCCCGCGCTTTCCTCGACATTGGTTAAACCCTCCAGGAGAGTAAGAAAGGTTTTTTCAGAATCAATCCGGGCCAAACAATCTTTCAGAGTTTTGCCGCCATCCCTGGAAAAACGGCGGTTATATTCGGACAACGCGCTGTCGCTGAAACCGGGGACTGAAACCGCGAATTTCTTTCCACCCCACTCTCTTATGGTACAGGCCGAAACCAAGGGATTAAACCAATCGTTGACGCCTTCGGCCTGCCTGGCCGTGATCGTTGGGTCCAGGGAAACCCAAGTTTGATCCAGCACGATAAAAGGCTCGGCGCCCACCTTACCGCGCACCGAAGCGCGGATAAACTCCAAAAATCTTTTTAGGTTTCCCCGATGATTGGCAAAACCTAAACCAGGGGCGACGGACCAAAAATAGATGACGGGCTGGCCATGAATCGTGAAAAGCAGGTCCTGCGGGATGACGTCATAAAAAATTTCAATGTTATGTTTCCAAAAATAGTCCCATCCGCCTTCTCCCGCGCCCAGCGCGTCCCCAAAGTCATAGGGGGGATTCAAACTGAATTCGCCCCTGCGGCAGAGATTTTTGTCAACCGGGAAAGAAGCGGTGTCCACAAAAAGAGCCGCCTTGGGAGCGATGGGCCGCCGGCGCATCGCTTCCACCAGCTTAGTCAGTTCTCGCGGGCAAGCGTCGCCCGCGTTAATTTGACCGCAAGGATTGCATCCCCGGGTCACGGGAGCCACAAAATGAACCCCGGAACGCTCGGCTTCCACGACAGCGTTATCCCACCAGCCCTGAACATCCCGGTCATAAGGAGCATATAAAGGATTCTCGCGCCACCAACTCTCTTGGCCCTTGACGGCGTAACCGAGCGCAAAACCGATATAAAAATTGGGGATCGTGCCATCCGGCACAAGCTGACAGGAATCATCAGCGTCATCCGGCGTCAAATTGGGAGGGGAAAAACTCCCCGCGGCTTGTGAAAAAACGCCCAATGCCAATAAAAGAGAGAACAACCGGCTCGATAGCTTCAATTAATGGCGCCCCGGCGCTCCTCTCTTTTAATCATCAAAAGGGTCCTGTAAGCGTTGGTTACGCCGGCTCCCTGAATGAAAGGTGACACGCCATCTAAACGAATGGCCGTGGACTTTAAAATATGTTTAACATCCCGGCTGTCAGTACCGGGCCGGTAACTTAAAAACAAAGCCGCTATGCCGGCCACGTGGGGAGAAGCCATCGAGGTTCCCGAAAGGCCCCGATAACTACCGGGTGGATAAGTCGAGGGAACATCAACCCCGGGCGCGATAAGATCAACTCTCTCGCCCCGCGATGAAAACCAAGCCGGTTGATTATTTTCATCCAAAGCCGCGACGGAAATCACCTCCGGGTAAGCCGCCGGAAAGGCAACGCCAAAAATGGAACTATTTCCGGCGGCGGCCACCAAAACGACGCCTTGATCATAGGCCTTTCTAATGACCGCGTGAAAGGCCTCAAAATCATCATAAGTCCCAAGACTCATGTTGACAACCTGGGCTCCGACAGAAATACAGTAGTCAACGCCGGCGATTATTCTAGAAATAGAAGTAAAACCCTGGGGTCCAAAAACCTTGCTGACATAGATGAAGGATTGCGGCGCCACGCCCACAAGCCCTAGATTATTGCGGCTGGCCGCAATAATTCCGGTCACATGGGTTCCATGCCCCAACTCATCCTGGTAATCATCGCCGGGATTGGAAGGGTCATCCCAAAAATTTTTGCCGCCTGCGATATTGGCTTTTAGATCAAAATGCTCACGATCGATCCCGGAATCAACCACGCAGACTTTAACGCCATTGCCTTCAGCGAGTCCCCATACATCCGGCGCCCAGACGGAAGCGACGCCCCATGGCATATCCTCCCCAGGCTCTCCCCTGGGATCGGAACCCGTAAAAGTGGGCATCAACTTAACGTAGGCGTCGTCTTCCACGGAACCGACCAGGGAGCTTTTGGCCAAAGACTTGTCCATGCCATAAGGAAAGTAGCCCACCACCGCGTTGATGGAATCGACGGCAAAAAGAGCTTCTCCGCCCGCTTGTTCCAGAAGAGATTGTTTTTGCTCCGCGGTAAGATTCTTGTTTTTGAATACAATAATTTTTTGACGAGAGATATCTTGAGCCCTGCCCTCCGGCGCCAAGGTCAATAAGGCCAAGCTGAAGATAAGAATTGGGCTTTTTGTCGTTGTCTTCAACTCTCTGAATTTACCAGTAAACCTGCCTTGAAAGATGGGACTCATCCCCGCTAAGTTAACTCAAATTTCCCTCTACAGGGTATTTCTGGTCAAAAGCCAGGGACACAGCGAAAACCCCTTATTTTAAGACGTTTTTATACGTTCAGAAAGAATTAAGTTAGCAGGGATGAAGAT